>NZ_JAVDPZ010000008.1:0-145730 GCF_031453995.1 Nitrobacter vulgaris
ACTTCCGCCGCTTCGCCACCCGATACGACAGGCGAACAGAACACTTCACAGGCTTCATCAAGCTCGCAGCAGCCATGATATGGATGCGATGAATGCCGATCGGTTCTAGCGTCGTCAACTAAAGCGGCCGCGTCCAAGCTAGTGTGGGTGGGCCTCGGCAGCCAGGCTACCGGATCCTTCTGAATCTCATTCCCAATTAGGAACGTTTCAGGGGTGATGGCATTGAGGCGATGTCCCGCCTCGAAGACAACCGTCGCAATAAGTCGCGAACAATACTGACCGGTAAAGTGAAGGACCTGATATGACCAAGGCTGAAGAGAACCTCATGGCTTGGCTTCGCGATGCGCACGCCATGGAAGAACAAGCCGAGACGATGCTGAAGGCCTTGGCAGGCCGGACCGACGACTACCCTGAGATAAAGACGCTCATCGAAAAGCATCTCGGCGAGACCCAAAGGCAGGCTAAATCGCTTCAGGAATGCATTCAGCGTCGCGGTGGCGATACGTTGACTTTGAAGGATGTAGCGGGGAAGATGGTCGCGTTCGGCCAAGGTATGAGTGGTATGTTCGTAGAAGATGAGATCATCAAGGGAGCGATGGCGAGCTACACGTTTGAACACATGGAAGTCGCGGCGTATCAAGTTTTAATTGCCGCTGCCGAAGCTGTCGGAGATGGCCGAACGAAGGCGGTTTGCGAAGGTATTCTGCAGGAAGAGCTTGCGATGGCTGATGACCTTGAAAGCCATCTGCCGGGGTTGACGGGCAAATATCTCAGCCGTTTGGATGTTTAGCCTCATCGAGTGAGGGCAGACAAGACCCGCTCCGGCGGGTCTTTCTATTGTGGCAAGCTAACAAGCCTTTGCTGCTCGTCAATTGCGAGCCGGCGCACCTTGCACATCTGACGACAGCTACGGCTGTGCATTGCAATTCATTGACTGCGATCTTACTGCTGGACTACAGCACGGCTGGTAGGATGTAGCAGCATGAGCACGAGTGAAAGGCCGGTCTCGGATAACGGTTATGTCAAGCCAATATTTCTGACCAGTTCAAATCCTTCTCAACGCATCGTCGATAGCGAGATCGACAAACGCAGACTACACCGGAGATCAGTTCCGTTCGGACGTCGCAGCCGCTGGCGCCGCGAAGTACGGGCTTTCCAAAGATTACATAGAGAACGTGCTTCCAGTCCTGGCAAGTCATACTTCGGGCTTCGGCGTGAAGCTTGCGACCAGCAACTCGGCCTTGATCGGTGGCCGGAAGACCAAGCAATCAAGGCATGCGATGCAGTCCGCCGGTCTGCTCGAGAAGAACGGTGGGGAATACGAGTTTCATGATTGGGCGCATGAATAGCTTCGCCAATGCGCTGTCACGGTTCACCTCCACGATCGAGACCGGGAATTGTCCTCTCGAATCCCGTGGCGGCAAACTTATCAACTGGCTCAAAGGTGACGACGCGCCGCTCGAGGGCAAGATCCCGATGCCGAAGGGCGATCCACGGCGCTTGCCCGACGGCTCAATTCTTCCCCATGCCGACGAGCGATCTCCGAAATCAAATCCCGGACTTCCCTGACGGCCTCCCGCTGCCAATGCGAGATCCTCGGCGCACGCTTAGCGGAGAGCGGATTCCATTTCCGTATGCCCGATCCTCGCAATGAGGGTGAGAGTTGGTCGCCGCCCCCTGTCGATGCCAACGCATCAGCACCGGCGAAGGTGGACGTAGAGGTGAAGCCGAGCTCGGACCGGGCATCAATGTGAAGGTCGAGCCCAGCTCATATTTCACGACTCTGGTGGAGCGTATGGAGAAGGCCATCAAGCTCGTCACCTCAATAGCATACAGCAGCAACGGCCCCGGCTCGGCAGGTCATTCATCCCCCGATGCAAGCGCGGCTTCGTCAGGGCAAGGAGGCAATGAGCTACTTGGCTTCCAGTAACGCTAACCACGCAGCCGCCGCCGCGGTTGCCCTGTCCCATGCGATCTGTGCCGTGACGCCCGCTTGTAGGGCACCGACGAGTTGTCGACAGGCGTATAAGAAAGTGGTTTCGGATTCCGCGATTTCGCCGTCAGTCTCTAAGTCTCTCGCTAGGCCTTCCACCAGCCTAAGCGCGTTTTGGGCAGGCGAACCTCTCGCAACCCTCAAAACCGAGACGGCATAGCGGGCTCTAATCAAGCCTTCTTTCTCGCCCATCCGATCTTTGACCCTCACCACAATCGAATCGCTCGGATGGTATTGAACCATAGGCTGAACGCCGGGTGCGGCGATCCTTGCTTAGGACTGAGTGGATCGCGACGAGCTTGATGGCCTGTGCCGGCTAGAGGCCGGTGAGGGCCGACGAATGACCAGGTGCCGAACGACCCAGATTCTCATCGCGAGCGCCAGATAATCAGCGATCCGAAGAAATACGCATTGACCTTGGCCTTGCTCTGACTTGGAGTCCGGATCGGCTTGCTAGCGTCGCAAGCTTTTCTTTTGTTAGGCGATGTAACGGGCGGTCGAAGAAACGCCACACAACAGCGGCGAGTGCGAAAGCACCGGCGATAATACCCATGGTCAAGGCCCGGCTTTGTTGCTGTGGTGCGAGCGCCGTGAAGACGACGTAGCCGAGCTGCATGTGTAACAGGTAAAGGGGATACGTGATGCCGCCGGCGGCGAGCACGGCCTTTGCCGGCAGCGGCATGCGCTTGACCTTGGTCGCAAGAAAGACAGACGCGAAAGAAATCAGACAAACGGCAACGGCCACCTTTGGGTCGAATGAACTGTCGGAATGTACGCCAAGCCGTTCAAGTTTATGGACGGTTTGGAATACCACTGTACCCAGCGCCAATACCGACAGCGCCCACAGGCGCAGATCACGGCGTCCGCGATAATACTCGTAGATGAGGAGACCGGCCGCGAAAAACCCGCTGTCGTCGGCTATGAAGAGCTTCTCGAAAATGGGTGCGTCGATCGTGAGCTCATTGGCGGAAGTGATTGCTAGCCATACCACGATGATCGCGTCCATCCGGCTTGGAAACAATCCTGACGCCATGAGAATGACGACCCAAATGTAGAACACCACCTCAATTACAAGCGACCAGTAGGCGGAATCCATATAGGGCTGACCGAGCATTGGCGCCGCGATGAAGAGATTGCACAACCACTGCCGCGCCGTGACTTCGAAGTGACCCGCACCGAACAGCGCAACGGCAACGAAGGTAATGGTCATGCAAACGACGAACGTGGGATAGATGCGACTAAAGCGGGCGATCGCGAACCCCGTCGGCGTCCGCCCCTCCGCCGAGAAAGCGATAACAAAGCCGCTAATTGCGAAAAAGACGGGTACGCCGAGGAAACCGTATTGCGCAATCGGGGCTAACTCCGGAAGCGCCACCAAATACGTGCCGTGCGAATAGGGGCCCCAGAAACCGTAGTGATACAGAATAACGCCTGCGACAGCGGCGAGCCGCAGCAGGTCGAGGGCCGGTAGCCGCGAGGGCGCTGTCTGAATTTGCTGCACGAGCCTGATCTTCCAGAGCATGCACCATCCGCCCTATCGCTGAAGATCCCTTTAACACAACGTTGAACGGGCATCCGTCACAGCAGGGCTAGTTCCTCCCCATTGCACGTTCCTAAAGTGCCCGTCGTAACGATCGCCGTCTTTAGTCTTCGCGACACGCAATCTGCTCGACCAGGTTGACGACGCTGCGGCGGAGCTTTGGATCAGTGATCCGAGTGAATGCGCGGATCAGGGCTAGTCCCTGAGATGTTGCGACAAAACTGGAAACGTAGTCAGGTGATGGCACCTGGCCGGGATCCTCGGTCGCGGAGATACGCGTGGGGCTACCCTCGAATAGAAAAGAAACCGGAATTCCAAGGATCTCGGAAATCTGCTTGATGCGACTGGCACCGACGCGATTAGTGCCTTTTTCGTACTTCTGAACCTGCTGAAATGTCAGCCCCAAAGCTTCCCCGAGTTGCTCCTGGCTCATGCCGAGCATAATGCGGCGCATGCGCACACGGCTGCCGACATGCTTGTCAATGTAATTGGGCGACTTAGTCGACATATCCTGGTCTCTTCGCCGGAAGGCGGCAGCAAGCTGTCGGTACAATCAGTTGCAGTTATCGTCAAATTCAACTCGATCACATGATGAAAATTCGAAGTTAATTCGCTATGGAATGGAATTGCTCGACTTGGCGTTAGTTCCACTTCCCGATCGGATCTACGACTATGAACTAGGGGCGCGGCTACGCCGCGACGTGCGCGTGCAACGATAAGGTCCTCCGGATACAAACTATGTAACGGTCATCGTAGAAGAGCCGCTGCACTAGGCGCATCACGTTGCAATTCCTCGATCGCGCTCTTACACCTGATACAGCGCAATGGCGAAAGGCTAGCAGCGTGGTGAGCACCAGTTTGTTGTCCGCGGCCAAGCAATGGATTCCTGCGTTCCAACCGACACCACCAGAGATCTGCGCGGAAACGCTCCAACGGATCCTATGCTCTTTTGATCGGCCGATTATCGAAGCGACAGCACGTGCCAGGCTAGAACGCGTCCTGCGGTACCATGACGAGGGCCACGTCAATCTTCTCATCGTGACGATCATCGAGTCCGCGGACAACGAAAATGCGCTGGTCGCGCCGGTGATTGAGGCCGTGCACCATGTGATGACTCGGCAACGCGCGTGGACGGACTAGGGCTCAGAATGGCTCGAGGCATTTGATCATCTGCCGCCACTGATGACCATTTCGAGGTCATGCACGAGCTCGACCTTTTCCTCGAAACATCGCTCGGCAAGTATCTGGGCATGATCCTGGAAAACAAGTTGAGGAAGCATTTCGAACCTGAGCCCACTCAGAAGCCGCGGGTCGAGCGAAAGTCTAAGGCCGAAATCGTGATCGCCGAGGGATTGTTCCTCCTCCAGCACAAGGGAGAACACAAGACGTCTCGCATAACCCAGCTCGCCTTCGACAAGTTCGGACTTAATCCGACCAGTTGCGCAGCTGTGACGAATGTTGCCCGGCCCTATGGGTATCGCCTTTGGCTGGTGAAAGGCCTCTCTCGTGTTGCGCTATATGAGATTTCGGCGCCGTCGACCTCGCCGGCCATTCGTGAAGCAATCGAAAATAGGTTGCGCCTTGGAGAGAAGGTCCGGGCGCCAGATCAGGCGCTTACGAGCGACCTCGGGTTGAGGCTACCTCAAATCGCCATCGCTTCAACGGTTGGAGAATATAATGAGCAAGGCGCCCGACGGCACCATTTGCATTGCCGCGCATGATGCCCCGCTGCGTGCGCGATCTTCAAATTATCCCGAGCCGTACCGGTCGCAGATGGCGAGGCGGCAGAAGAGGCCGCTTGGTGATCTGTTCGGGATTCGGAATTTCGGCGTCAACCTGACACGTCTTTTGCCGGGAGGTATGTCTTCGCTGATGCACCGGCACGATAAGCAGGACGAATTCATTTTCATTCTGGAAGGCCAACCTACGCTAGCAACAGATCAGGGAGAGTTCGAGCTCCAGTCAGGCATGTGCGCTGGCTTTCCGGCTAAGGGTCTTGCGCATCATCTGATCAATCGTACGGGATCCGATGTCGTGTATCTGGAGATCGGTGACCGCTCACCTGGGGATTCCGCTACCTATCCAAACGACGATCTTGAGGCAGTGCTGGATTCGACGGGAGCTTGGCAATTCCTGCATAAGGATGGAAAGCCCTACACTGATTGAAGCCAATCTCAGGGCGGCGGAATGGGATGGAACGAACCTGATCGGGCGCGTTATCTCGAGGTTGAATTGTTCCTCGCGGCCGAACGGAGCCTCACAATGAGCATATTTGGAAAGATCATGGGTGCCATCTTCGGCAGCCACGCCGAAGCTGCGACACCGACATCAAAACCCGAGACAGGCGGCGGGTCTGCTGCGACCCCGGCCACCTCTACCTCAAATGGAACGGCCGCCGGCAGCACTGTTGACGTTGCAGCCATTCTCGACAAGGCTGTAGCGAAGAAAAACGAACAGCTGGCCTGGCGAACTTCGATCGTTGATCTCATGAAGGCTCTCGACGTCGACTCCAGCCTAGAATCTCGCAAGGAGCTGGCGAAGGATCTGGGCTTTCCCGGCGACATGAATGACTCCGGGACAATGAACATTTGGCTGCATAAGCAAATGATGGCACAGCTGGCAGCTAACGGCGGCAAATTACCGCCTGATCTCACCCGCGCAGCTTAGCGGGAGGTTCGCTTCGATTCATGCCAGCAGGAGTTCGACAAGTGGCGATTGGTACTGTGAAGTGGGGCCACATATCCCTATCTCAAACGCTCAATTCTATCGGCATACGACGCGGGGGTTAATCCGGGGGGTTATATTTTAATCAATATTCTTTAATGTTTTCAATCTGATATGGCGGAGAGAGTGGGATTCGAACCGTCATCCTTGTAAGCGCCTGAAAAGTAATGACTTCTTCGACCGCGACATTGGCTTTGTGTACCAATGCGATGTAAACGGCCTTCCGAAACCTTGTCAACAATTGCGGAATCAGGCCGAGGGTTGACGACGGAAACGCGCGCCTACGCTTGTTCACCGTCCGGCCCCGTAGGGCGGGACGTCGAGCGGAGGGGCCTTGCGCGCGTTTCCGACGTCACCGCGCGACGGGGCCCCCGGTTCTATGCGGGAGGACGGTGGACGCGCAGCGTCCAGGCGCGGGACCCGTGGCCCGCGTCGTGCCGTCCGAAGCATCGAACTGGGGTGAGTGCGGGGAACCCCGGCCGAAACTTATTCTCACAGGGAACATTATTCCGGACGCCTAGGAATCAAACCTCGTCGGCGACTACCGGAGAGAATGTTTCCTGCCGTTCCGGGAGGCCGACGTCCGATAACTGACAAATCCGCTACGCCGCAACCGCCCGCAGCCATTCCGCGGAATGAAGATTTCGGTAATTTAGCACCGTTTTCTAAGATTGTGGCAAGCCTCTGCCGTTTCCCGGAACGTCATTTCGCTGTTTTGATACCGTTTTTCGAGTTTCCAATGAAGGTGTTCCAAAAATAGACAGGTTTAAACGCGCATTGGATGGGGTCGGCGGGGCGGCTGGGATGATTGCCCACGGGAGAAAGACCCCCGTCGTTCAACGCGGCAGGAGGCTGCGGGGGCCGTCTCCGCGTGCTGCGGGCCATCCGTCGAGCGGTCCCGGCGTATCCGGAATGACGGCAGCCGTCGCGCCCGTGACTGCTGCCATGAGGTGTTGCCCCGCAGCAGTCCAGTCGCGGAGGCAACGCTTGGAGTGCTCCCGGACGGCGGCGGCAAGGGACGGCCAGTCGTCTCCGGAGACAGTCAGGAAAAACATCCGCAAGGCGAGGTCGTCGGCAACTGCGGTCTGGTGGCCCATGACGTCGCACCACGGCTGTCCGGCTTTCCGGATACGGCGCCAATGCTCATGGCGCCGGGCCGCCGTCTCGTCTGTGCGAATCCAGGCCGCGAGGTCTGGCGCGTAGTAAGCCCACTCATGGCGCGGCGTCCGGCCGCTGGCACGGTCGATCACGTAGCGCCGGAGGATGTGCGGAGCGACCGTCATCGAATGTCGAATCCATTAGCATCGCGGTCGGGATGGCGCGGCCGAGGTGGCGAGAAACGCTCTCCACGGCGCTCGAATTCGGCAGGCTCGTCATTGCCGAGGCTGCGGAATCGATCCAGCTCCGGGATGATGTACGCCACGCCCTGCGCCGACAGATGTTTCCGTTGGTCGTCGTCAAGGTGCGAAATCACGAAAGCCTGGAGCGGCTTCGGAAGGCGGTTCAAAGCTTCAAGATCGCCACCCGCAGCGGTCTTGACGTCGGCGGCGACGGCAGACCGTGCCGACGTAATCGTTCGCGTGGTCGTCGCGACGGCTTCGTGTTCGCGTTTTCAAGCAGCTTGTGCGGAAGCGGACGGTTCGCAATTCTGAATCTCGACGCCTGCGCGCTGCGCGGCGATCCATAGACGGTCCTGCTCATGCTGGGTCCAGTCGCCGTCGAGATAGACTTTGCCGTCCCATGCATCACGCGCTTTAACGACCGTGGCCGCGATCGCTTCATCAGTCAAGGCGGGTCCGCCGGTGCCGCGTGTGGCGCCTGCGATCATGCGGCGACATCCACCGCTCGAAGGCGGTCAACGATGCGAACAAGGTCGGCTTGCGTGGCGCGGATATCCTGGAGAACGGATTCGGCAGCGGCATGTCCCGGAGCGCGCCCGATCTCGCGAAGAGCCTTCGCGATCTGAACCGTTGCACCGGTGAGCTTGCCGACTTCACCGACAAGGCGGGCCACGGCGGCGACGGACGTACCGCAGGAAGTCCTGCACGATCCGGAAGGGCTTTGATGATCGCGGTGCGGGCGAAACCTGAAACCGACGTCTCGGCCGATGCGGCCGCAGCGGTGAGTGCTGCGGATGTCGCGGGATCGAGACGGACGGACAGGATTGAAGGCATGGCACCAACTCAGTGAAACGATGTCACTGAGGATGAGTCCACCGGCGGCTTTGAACAAGCCATGCTATCTTACGATGTGCGCGAGCCGGACAAGCCATGGTGTGTGACGTCGGCTTGAATAACGCACAACCCATGTTGTCATACGGCGGCAACGCAAACGGCTGCGGGAAGCCGTTTGGTGGGGGTTAAGGGGGAGGTTTCCTCCCGCCTCACCAGCTTGGGGTCAGGAGCGAAGCGTATGACACCATGGCTGGCTTTCTCAGATTCCGCTCACTCAAAACGACTGCACAAGCCATGTTGGCGAATTCGTCGAGCAATGACACGACAAGCGGTCACGAAGGGGCTGAAAACCGCAACGTCGTGTCAACAATGAGGGACTGAGGACGTCGAATCAGGCGTATCCTGACCGACAGGATTCTGACGATGGAGGCACGACATGGACTTGGGATTGACCCTATTTGTTGAGTTGGAACGGCTGCGGGACGCGGCGGATTTCTATAGGGCCGCATTCGGCGCCGAGCAGGTGGCCACGCATAACGAGGATGGCCGTCTCTCGGCCGTGGAGATGCGCCTTGGCGGCTCGACATTTAACGTGTGTGGGGCAAACCCGAAGCGAGAACAGGAACCGCAGCGCGGCGGTCCCTTCTTTCCGAAGGCCGCCGGCGCGGTGAATGCAATCGTGAACCTAACCGTTCCGGATTTGGATGCAGCAGTTCGTTCTGCGATTGCCGCCGGTGCAACGGTCCGAAATGGAATCGAGACTGACACCGCCGGTCGGCGGGTGGCGGCCCTTTTCGATCCGGATGGCCATATCTGGGGGCTCGTCGAACGGCAGACAGTAACGACGGCGATTGCCGCTTGAAGCGACAAGAAAAGGCCCCGAAAAAACTCGGGGCCTTGTTCATTGGGTGTCGCGGCGCTTATCCTCGCTATTTTCCGGACGTCTTATGCGGCTGCGTTGCAGGCGCTCAATATGCCGCCCGTTGAGTCCAAGGGAACGAAGCTCACCAGCCGCCCAAAGCTTTCCGGGAGCGGCGGGCCGAGGTCGATTTTGGGTACTACGCGGCTCTCTGGCAGACTTCGCGAAGTGAATACGTTCGTTTTCCATGCCTGCAGTCATAGACTCACCCCAGCAACAAGGACAGGACACCACTAACCTACCGGTCATGATCGAGTACATCGCCACGAATTACCGGCTGACATGCAGGTCATACTGGCCGTGGAAGCGCCGACGACGTTCCGTTTCGATAAAGTGATCGAACTCGATGAGGCCTATCATCTCCTGAAAGCAGACCAGTACAGCCAGATCTATGAGTTTATGCGGCCATTCACGGACGCCATGTACAATAGTTTGCTTGGTAGTGATGACCCGAGCGATGAGGAGCCAGCTTCGTAAGCGGTATATCCCTGAGGAGACAGCTGCTATGGGAGAAGTATAGTCGAGCGTACTATGCTGCCCCTCGAAAGCCACACGATTGGCCTACCCGACGGCAGCAGCACGTCTGAGCGGGGATCGCCGGCGATCGACAAAACCTCCGCCTCGACGTCGCACGATAGGCTGCGCGCGATAGGCGGTGGCCAAGTTCCTTGGCCCGTGATGTTTCATGCGCGGCATAGCTGCAGACCGCCCGGCCGATGCCCGAAATACGGCCGCCAAATGCGTCCCTTCGCTAGGGTCACCGGCTCGCCGCAGCCTGGGCAGGCATAGGCTGGCCCCTTGGCTGCCTGCGCCGCTTCGATCCGAGTGTTGAAGATGGCACGGTCTGAGGGCAGTAAGCTCTTGGCGATTCACAGCTGTGAAGGCAAGGCTAAGCCAAGTGCGCTGTGGGTGTGGTGCTTGAGCGGCGGTAACTTGGTTCCATCGCGCTCTTGCGCTTTATAAGAGGTCCGCTGGATCGGGTCCTCGAATAGGTAAGGCTAAAGGCGGTAACGAGGTAAGCGATGTCGCCGAAGATGCGCCGCTTGAGGAGTTCGCCGCGCTGGAAGCGTGGTGAGTCGTTCGATCATCTCGATGACATCTCGTGCCGCGCGCCGCCGGGCTGGGGATGACCTGGTTAACCCGGAGTGAAGCTCGCGAGAACAATGCAGCATGTGCCTCGGATCGCGGTTGCGTTGATACCGGGTCGGGACCGTAGTTCTCAACCGTAGTATGGTCAAATAATTTGCATCGTGGTGAGGTGGGGCGGCGAGGTTCAGGATGAAGAACCTACCAGATCGATTGCAGGCGATGGGGGTATATCCGGGGGTCATATCTGAAAAATCCAAAAATATCGTTATTTTTCAATGCGATATGGCGGAGAGGGAGGGATTCGAACCCCCGATAGGCTTGCACCTATGCCGCATTTCGAGTGCGGTGCATTCGACCACTCTGCCACCTCTCCAGGGGCCGCCCGGGCGGACGGGGCCGCGTTTAGCGCGTTTTCAGGCTAAGTGGAAACTGGTTCGCGCGAAGAACGCGCGCATTGATACATTGCCGCGGGATCAAATGCAAAATCGAACCGGCAGCGAGGTTCGCCATGGAAGCCGCGGACAAACTGAGGCCATCGGTGCCTCGTTGTGGCCGAGTGGTGGGACCGCCGGACGCGATAATAACCGGCGGTCCCGTGCCGCGTCATTAAATCGTGGCCGGAAGTGCGGCTTCGCGGACCACCTGCGCGACCATCCGACCGTAGCGGTCTTTGCGCAACCGGCAACGCGATCCGGATTTTAACCTCACCAATCAAGGTTACTTTGTTGTGAAAGGAGATCAGTGTTGTGAAAGGAGATCAGTCCTTGGCTTTCCTGTCTTTCTTATCTTTGTCCTTTCCGTCCTCGATATTCTTTTCTTTCTTGTTCTCTTTCCTGCGATTGGTGTAGCGCGCGTTGCCAAGGCCGGTACCGATGGTCAATACGCCCCAGCGTTTGACATCCTGCATGTAGGGCGTTTCGCTCAGACCTTGCACCACGCCGTCGTTATGCATGAGCACGGTAGTGTCGTGACCGCCGATCTCCGGAATGGCCTCGATCAGCAAACCCGGCAGGTTGAACCTGCTGCTCTCCCAGTTCCCCGGAAGATTCTGCGCGCCTTTCTCGATCGATCCGTCCTCCTCGATTACGCCCGGACAGGAAATGCCGATGAAAGGCGCGAGCTTTAGCCCCTGTTTTTCCGCCTGCGAAATGAGGTCCTTCAGCATCTTCGCAAGTCTCTTCACCGCGCTCTCGCGGGTCGGCTCGTCGTCGGCATGGCGCCACAGCTCGGACTTCCACACCCCGGCCTTGGACAGGTCGGCAGCCTTCTTCCATTTCGTTTCAACCACTCCGCAGCGGATGTTTGTCCCGCCGATATCAACCGCCAGAATGCTGTCGAACGCCTCGAAGATCCAGGAGGGCGCCAGATGCAGGCAGCCGATCAGCCCGGCTTCGTCGGGATCGAAGCGAATCGGAATCAGGTGGATTTTGTGACCCTCGCTTTTCAGCAATAGGTCGGCGCGAGCGATCGCGATCTCGCCGACACGGCTTTTGCGAAAGCCGCCGCCGACCACGATGCATTCGGTGTCAGTCCAAGCCTTGGTCTTGAGGAAGCGCCCGGTCACATAGGCCAGTTCCTGCGCGAATTCCTCGATCGCGCCGTGCACCAGCGCCGCAGCCTCGATGTCATCGCCGACCAGCGTCTGATCGAGCGATCCTTTGCCGATCTCGGCGGAGGGGGTCTTGCCGAGAGGATCGTCGCCGTTTTTCTTCAGCGGTTTGCGCAGGTCGTCGAGAATTTTCCGGAAAGCCCCCCTACAGGCGCGGTCACCGAGAAAACCCTCCTCGTCCTTTAACTCGATGTTGTAGCTGTCGACGTCCACGGATGGCAGCCGCAGAACACCGTGCTTGCCGATGCCTGCGGTGCTTGCATTGCCTTCGGCCATTGCGCCCCTGCTGTTGTTGGTATTCCCGGAACACAACGGCGTGGGAACCGGATGGTTGCAACGGCCCGGTCAAATCGTCGCAGCGCCGTCCGCTCGGCGCGGCCGATTCCACGGGTACATCGATCGAATCCCACTGGAATCAGCGGGCTATGCACCCCCAACGCAGCGCGCAGCCCGGCCGGACAATCGGAGCATTGACCTTCCAGTTAACACCCGCGATACCGCTGTCTGGCGCCGCGAAAGGTTTGATGCTTACGTTCGGCGCAGACTGCAAGCCATTATTCAGACCCAGTTTTTCACGCCGCGTCGTTTCCGACTTATCAGGGCAATTCATTGTGGGATTTTCTTACCGGAGCTGTTTGCTCGTAGCCGCCTGCACATTCGGATTCGCCGGTTCAGCTCTTGCAGCCGATCTCGCCGGCACCTGGCAAGGCAATTATTCATGCGGCGCAAACCGCAACATTGCCTTCACGCTCGATCTGCAACGGTCGGACACCAAATTCGAAGGTACTTTCCGTTTTGCTGTGCCGGAAGCGCGCGACAAAGGCGGCGCTTACAAAGTCAGCGGCAGCATCGATGCCAAGGGCGGATTTACTTTCGTGCCGCGCGACTGGATCGAACGCCCTAGCGGCTACACCGCGGTCGGACTGGTCGGACGCCTGCGTGACAATGGCTTGATGATCGAAGGCACTATGCCGGGCTGCGGCGGCATTGGCGACAATTTTACCGCCACGCGCAACACCCCCGCGGCGCCATCGGGTAATGCCGCGGCCGCGAATACGCCCGTCACCAAACCGCAACCGCCCAGCGGCGGCAAGCTTCAGGGACAATGGCGAGGCACCATAACGTGCACCGCGAAGCGGCGCGAACCCGAGACGCACGACGCGCAGGCCGACATCGTTCAGGACGGCGACCAACTGGCTGCGATATTTCGATTTAAAACACTGAACAAGGCACGCCCCGGCGTTGCCGAGACCGCCGAACAGATCGTCGTTACCACCGGTCACGCAGACGGCAGCCAGGTGAAATTTGACGCCGGTTTGGTAGTCGAGGGAAATCCGCGGTTTTCTTTCAAGATTGACGATGCGCTGCTCGATCTATCGGGCAAACAGCTAGCCGGCAACGTGACGGCGTCCGACTGTCAACAGATCAAGCTTGAACGACACGGCGAGAGCAAGCCCATCGCGTTCAACGCCAACATGGTTGGCGTCTGGACCTACGCCGGCCGCAGCCATACCGACCTGACGATGTCGTTTAGCAACGATGGCTTCGCCGAATTGTTCGCCTCCATGCCCGACGATCAACCGCCCGCCGCGCGCGACCGGCTGCGGCGCGTGCTGGTGCCGCTTTACGTCAACGATCATCGGACCATTCTCATGGTGGCCGGAACTCGTGAGGCCACCGGAATATTTAGGCCCGAAGGTAGCGGTCCGCAGTATCATGTGCTGTCGCGGGCGCGCGCTTTCATTATATCGACCGTCGGTGACAACCTGTCTCTCGTGCCGGTGTTGAGCACGCGGGATATCTGGGAAGCGCCTGGGGGCGATGCACGGACCTCGCTGCGCAGGCTGCCCAACGAAATGCTGCTGACGCGCGCCGACCCAACCTTGCAGAAGCAACTCGACGCGGGGCGAACGCCACCGGTCAAGCTGGCGGATGGCATCGGTGGGCTGCTTGCCGCCGCGCCTTCGCGCCAAGATCAATGCACGGTGTTGCGAAACTGGATCGCGCCATTTGTCGCCAGCACCGACCTCAATCGCATGAGTCTCGATGCCGGCACACGCGTGATCATGGATGCCTTCGCCAATAAAGCATTCGTGCCGGTGTTCGGCCTGCCGTTTGCGGACATGCAGGAGGCGCAACGGCGTTCGATCTGGGAGTTGATGCAAACCCATTGCATCCGCGCCATGAAAATCCAGGCGCTCAACAATCTGGTGATTACTAACTCGTTCTTGAATGAGCGCCACTTCGTCGACATCGCGTCGCTGTTGTCCAACCGCGCCGAGGCGGACAAGTGGTTCGACGAAATGGTCCAGACCGTCGGCCAGCTGCCGCTGGAGCGTCCGGCGCTGGAACGGATTGCCGCGATCGGCAAGGAGGCGGCGAGCCGCTACAACGACGTCGCACCGGCGAGGAAAGCTGCGTTCGAGGACAGCCTAAAGACCAAAACCAATCAGGTGCTTGAGAGCGTTTTCAATCAGGATCTGAAGTCGCTGATCGCCGCCGACGATAGTCTCGCAACATTGAGCAAGCTGTCGGACTTGCTCGGCACCATCGAGAAGTCGTCGCTGCCGCAAGAACGGCGGCAAGTTCTTGTGCAGCAAGCGGCGCCGAAGGCGAATGCGATTGCGCAGCCGCTTTACGTCAGGGCGGTCGCTCAGGCCGAGGCAGCACCGCAATCGCTCGATGGACTCGCCGCCATCCGGCGCATCTGGGCCGAACTCGCGCCGGTGTCGCGCATGATGGCGGCGCATTTCACGCCGGACCGTGACGGCTCGTTGCGCGCCGTGTCGGCGCGCGAGCGCACTCTGTTGGACGACACCGCGATCCAGCAGGCGTTCCGGACAGCGATGCTGGCGGTCAAACCGGCGGGCGATCCGGAGACCAGCGTGCGGAACGAAGCGTTGAAATATGTCGACGCCCGGACCATCGACGACGGACCGGGCACGATCGGGGCGTATCAGACCGCCGTCAACGACGGCGTCGCGCGCGCGGAAATGCGGCTGATCGATTTCAGCGAGGGCAGCGCCCTGGCCGAGCCTGGCGAGCCGACCGCGGAAGACATCTTCCTGCTGGTCAACCAACGGCTGACCAAGGCCAATCAAGCAATTCGCGATCTTGAGCGGCAATGCCTCTCCGGCGGCTACCGCAACGATCCGGTCCTCGGCATCGAGTGCCTGCAAATCCTGGCGCTGACCGGCGGCAAGGGCGGCATGCGGGTGCGCCTGACTGCCTTCAAGAAAATCAGTTGCGCCAAGGATGCCGGTCAGGGCCGCTATCGCTGCCTGTTCTCGGTCTCTCATACCAGCAACAGTCCGGCGATTACCGGGCGGATGGGACAGCTTTTCTCAGCGCCCGGCGTACAAGACAGCCTGTTCATCTGCAACACCGATGGCTGGACAATGGTCAGCGGAAGCCGCGATTCCCGATGAGCGAAACTTGGTGCAGCAACAGCCGCGCGCGTCGGATCGCACCGATCCGGTCGCGCCAGAACGTGACAATGAAGCAGCCGACAATGAAGCAGTCAGTGACGATGCGAACTCACGTCGGCACCATGGCGAGCCTGACCTTGGCAATCTTGCTTGCCGCCCCCTCGCACGGAGTCGCGAAACAGCTCGTGCCGGCGCAATTTCAGGGTGTCTGGCAGAACATGGAAGGCAAGACCGGCGTCTGCAAACAGGCAGATTGGGGCACCGCCGCGCAGACCGATACGCATATCCGCATCAGTCCGGAATCCGTCGATTATCACGAAACGCAGTGCCGTTACACGTCGATCCCGGCCTCGAAGGCTGATAGCGGCAGCGGTACGATCCGGCTGACTCTCGCCTGCCGCGGCGAAGGCGAGACGTGGTCGGCGACCGAAATCTGGCAACTGCAAAAGATCAACGAGCAGTCCATGTTGCTGATCGCCTCACTGAACAGCAAGCACCCGTACATTTTCGCCTATCAGCAGTGCGTTGCGGCCGGCAATGGTACGGCGCCGTCCGGCAGCGGCGCGTCGTCGCCCGCGAACGCCCCGCCAGCCAAGCCGATCGCCGCCGCTAGCCTGCCCTTGCAGCGTGGATATTATGTCGCCAGCGACACCCCCTGCGGTCAGGCATCCAATGCCACGCTGCAATTGCTTCGCCGCGGCGGCATCGGCGCGGCTCGTACGCTCTGCGAATTCAAGGCGATCGAGCAGACCGGCCCGACCAGCTACCGCGTGCGGGAATCCTGCAGCGAACTCGGCAGCGCGACCGCCGCCACGGAGACTGTCAGCTACGAGATCGCAAACGACCGCAGCTTCACGACCCGACGCGCAGACGGCGCCGACTATAACGCCCGCTATTGCGTCCAATCCAGTCTTCCAAGCCCTTGGCGCGATAACGATATTCGTGGGCTCATCAAATAGGCGGCCGTCAGGCCAGCGCGCCGCCGCTCTAGCAGGCCAGAATGGCCGAAAATCCGCCAAATCCGGCATTTTCGCCGGCATTTGCCGGGCGGTTGCCTTGACTCCCTTCGCTGGGCCACTATAAAGCCGCCAACCGGCGCAGGGTGTTTCCCGCGCCGCTTGTTTTTGCGCGGCCGGCAGGCCTTCGCCCCGAGCGCGCGGAAACGATATTAGCCCATGCGACTGAACAAAAAGCCGGCCCGGACCTGTCCGAGGCCGGGATCGAACACGAAGGAATAAAACGATGTTCGCAGTCATCAAAACCGGCGGCCGGCAGTATCGTGTCGTTCCGGATGATGTACTTGAGATTGGCAAGATCGCCGGCGAGGTCGGGACGATCGTGCAGCTTGGCGAGGTTCTGGTGCTGGGCGGCGACACGCCGGTGCTTGGCGCGCCCACCGTGGCAGGCGCCTCGGTCGCGGCGGAGGTGCTGCAGCACAAGCGCGGTCCCAAGGTGATCGCATTCAAGAAGCGTCGTCGGAAGCATTCGAAGCGCAAGCGTGGTTATCGCGACGAAATCACGATGCTGCGTATCACCGAGATTCTGGCTGACGGTAAGGCTCCGACAATCGGGCCGCGCCCGAAGAAGGAAAAGGTCGTCAAGCCTGCAGAAGGCGAGGGTAGCGACGAGGCGCCGAAGGCCGCGACGAAAAAAGCCGATTCTAAAAAGACATCCGCCAAGAAGGTTGCTGACAAGGCTCCGGCAAAGGAGGCTCCAGCAAAAAAGGCTCCGGCTAAGAAGCCCGCTGCCAAGAAGGCGAAATCCGACGATTAAGAGCAATTAAAAATCTCCGTGAGAGAAAATGAATGATTCTGTCACGGAAATGATCTAGAGATACGGACGAAGTTGGAGACGGGCGATGGCTCACAAAAAGGCAGGCGGTTCTTCGCGGAATGGACGCGATTCGCACGGCAAACGCCTTGGAATCAAGGCGTTCGGCGGCGAGCGCGTGATTCCCGGTAACATCATCGCCCGCCAGAGGGGGACCACCTGGCATCCCGGCCTTAATGTTGGCATGGGCACTGACCATACCCTGTTCGCCAAGGTCGAAGGTCGCGTCGCGTTTCGCGTAAAAGCCGGCGGCCGCACTTTCGTATCGGTCCTCCCGATGACGGAAGTCGCAGCCGAATAGACGGTGGATGACATCACGTCCGCCGGTACCTGTTGAACCGGTGGGGCATTGATGGCTCCAAGGGGGAGGCGGGAAACCGGCCTCCTTTTTTATTTTGCGCTCGCATGAAGGCTTGCGTTCGCATCACGGAGCCCGACCATGCTGCAGGACATGCCCATCCCGACGCCCTTGCTGCGCGATCGGCGGTCGTTCGCGCTTGAGACCGAGCGGTTGACGCTGCGCAAGCCGGCCCATGCGGACGCCAGGGTCATTGCGGCGCTCGCTAACGACCGTCGCATCGCGGAGATGGCGCGCCGTCTGCCACATCCTTATACGCTGGATGACGCGGTTCGCTTCGTCGAAGCCGTCGCGTGTGATAGCCGCGAGATGGTGTTTCTGGTCGAGCACCATCATGTGCCGGTCGGAGTAGCTGGCGTTGATTGGAGTGAGCCAGATGCGCCTGAACTGGGCTATTGGTTCGGCGTGGATTATTGGGGCCGGGGCTTCGCCACCGAGGCCGCGCGCGCGGTGATCGACTACGCCTTTGAGGAGTATAACGTCGATCGCATGGTCTCCGGCGCGCGCGTGGTCAATCCGGCCTCGCGCAACGTGCTAGAGAAGTGCGGCTTCCAGTGGACCGGCGTCGAACTGCACCGAATCAGGGCGCTCGGCTCGTCCACACCGATCGATCGTTTCCGCCTGTCCCGCAGCGTATGGTCGTCGCTGAAGCATTGGAATAGTGCCGCTCGTCGCGAACGGTGACATCTGAAAATCTTGGGGAGCGGCATGCCGACGCGTTTTTCTTCACCCGAGCCAGCATCCATCCCCGGGGCAAGCCTGAGGACATGCTTCGCCCGAAACCGCTTCATCTGACGATTTCAGGCAACGGCCGTGATCCGATCACGATGCACGGCCGTTGCCTCGCCAGTCCACCTATCCTACCTAATCGGTTATGAAATTCCTCGATGAAGCCAAGGTCTATATCCGTTCCGGCGATGGCGGTAACGGCTGCGTGGCTTTCCGCCGCGAGAAGTTCATCGAGTTCGGAGGTCCTTCGGGCGGCAATGGCGGACGCGGCGGCGACGTCATCGTCGAGGTCGCCGACGGTCTCAACACGCTGATCGACTACCGCTACCAGCAGCACTTCAAGGCCCCGAAGGGCGCCAACGGCATGGGCTCCGACCGCCACGGCGCCAACGGCAAAGACATCGTGCTCAAGGTGCCGCTCGGGACCCAGATCATCGACGAGGATCGCGAGACGCTGATTCACGATTTTACCCAGCTCGGCGAGCGTTTCGTGCTGGCGGAAGGCGGCAATGGCGGATTCGGCAATGCGCATTTCAAGTCGTCCACTAATCGCGCCCCGCGCAACGCCAATCCCGGCCAGCTAGGGGAGGAGCGCTGGATCTGGCTGCGGCTGAAACTGATTGCGGATGCCGGCCTCGTCGGGCTGCCCAATGCCGGCAAGTCGACGTTTCTCTCCAAGGTCAGCGCAGCGAAGCCGAAGATCGCGGACTATCCGTTCACGACGCTGCATCCGCAACTCGGCGTGGTGAATGCGGATGGCCGCGAATTCGTGCTGGCGGATATTCCCGGCCTGATCGAAGGCGCGCATGAGGGCGCGGGACTCGGCGATCGTTTCCTCGGACATGTCGAGCGCTGCCGCGTGTTGCTGCATCTGGTGGATGCCAGCGGCGATCATGCGGGTCGAGCCTACAAGATCGTGCGCGGGGAAATGGAGGCCTACGCCGGAACGCTTGCCGAGAAGATCGAGATCGTGGCGCTCAACAAGATCGACGCGGTATCGGCTGAGGATTTGAAGAAGCAGCGCGACCGCCTCAAGCGCGCCGCGAAAAAGACACCGCTGCTGGTATCAGGTGTCACGGGCGATGGCGTGCCGGAAGCATTGCGCGCGCTTGTCGAGGTCATCGGGCAAGCGCCCGTCTCGGACAAGGCCAAAGGCGCGGATGCTTCGGTTGCGCAGGCGATAAAAACACCGGTGGCCCGGGCCAAGCCGTGGTCACTCTAGGCGATACCCGCGTAAGCAGGAACGATCCCATCGGTATTCCGCTTTCCTAGCCGCCGCTTTCATGTGATGAAAGCTGCGCTGTCGTTTCGATTGACCGTCGATTGCCATGACCCGCCCGCATCTCAAGAAATTTCGTCGCATCGTCGTCAAGGTCGGCTCGTCCCTTCTAATCGATTCCGCGGCGGGCAAGGTTCGCGCGACGTGGCTGTCGGCGCTGGCTGCCGATATCGCGGCGCTTCATGGCGACGGCTGCGACGTGTTGATCGTCTCGTCCGGCGCGGTCGCACTCGGCCGCAGCAAGCTGAAGTTGCCGCGCGGCCCATTGAAGCTGGAGGAGAGTCAGGCCGCAGCCGCCGTTGGGCAGATCGCACTGGCCCGGATCTGGTCGAAAGTGTTGGGCGATCACGGCATCGGCGCGGGGCAGATTCTGGTGACATTGCAGGACACCGAAGAACGCCGTCGCTATCTCAATGCGCGCTCGACCATCGCAAAGCTGCTCGAGTGGCGCGCAGTCCCGGTCATCAATGAGAACGACACGGTGGCTACCAACGAAATCCGCTACGGCGACAACGATCGCCTTGCCGCGCGGGTCGCCACCATGGCGAGCGCCGATTTGCTGATCCTGTTGTCGGATATCGACGGTCTCTATGACGCGCCGCCTCATCTCAATCCGGAGGCAAAACTGATTCCGGTGGTGAAGAGGGTCACCGCAGACATCGAGGCGATGGCAGGCAGCGCTGCGTCCGAATTGTCACGCGGCGGAATGCGGACCAAGATCGAGGCAGCAAAGATCGCAACAACCGCCGGCACGCACATGCTGATCGCTTCCGGCAAGATCGAACATCCATTGCAGGCCATCATGGATGCTGGTCCCTGCACCTGGTTTCTGACGCGGGCGAATCCGGTCACGGCGCGCAAGCGTTGGATCGCCGGTTCGCTGGAGCCCAAGGGTACGCTGACGATCGATGCCGGCGCGGTCGCAGCGCTACGCGCCGGCAAGAGTTTACTTCCGGCGGGCGTGACCCGGATCGATGGACATTTCGCGCGGGGCGATGCCGTCATCGTGCGTGGCCCAAATACGCATGAAGTCGGTCGCGGTCTCGTTGCCTACGATGCAGTCGATGCCGACAAGATCAAAGGACGCTCGTCTTCCGACGCCGCGCAGCTTCTGGGGGTCAGCGGCCGTTCCGAAATGATCCATCGCGACGATCTCGTGGTTGGCGGGTTGCGCGGCGAGGCTGATTAGAGTGGCTGTTTAGAAAGGACAGGCTTGATTGAATCGTCAAGCCCGGCTTTATGCCGGGCCATGATGAATCCTAGAGCATTTTCTGGCTGAGTGGAAACGCATTAGCTGACTATGCTGGAGCCAATCATACTGCTGAGGATCGCGTAGATGGTTCCCATGGCCGTGATTCCAAAGGCAGCCGCCGCCATCGGGAGCAATATCTCGGTGGCCGCCTGCTTGGAGCTCTGCTGACTGCCCCAAACCGCAAATTTGCCCGTAATCCAATCTCGGAACGGGACCTCGTTCGGATGCTTGTCGTAGTCCGGCTGATGCCTGTACCACACCAGAAACGACCCGCTGAAACACAGGCCGGCCACCAGAAACAGAACGGTGATGAAGGCCAGCGGAAGTGCGACGAAGCTCTGCCTGTCAAAAAAGACCCATGCCATCAGTACAAACCAGGCAACTAGGCCGGCTGCAATCTTTGGGATGGTAGAGTGAAGCTGAGTATAAGTCTCGTTTGCCGGGTGGTTATGAGCGATTGGTTCTCTGATCATGGGACATTACCTTTCTTTGATGCGCAATGCGGGCTTGACGGTTTTGAGGTGGAGTGGCGAGACGCCATAACCGCGGCAAGGGGACTGGCGCGACCGCATTGAGCTAGCCAGCCGTACAGAAAGAAAACAGCGTCGATCACGGCAGGTTTCAGGGTCACGGAGAGTTGTGTGCTGTTGCTAAGCTGATACTCGGTGTGGTTTTGTTCGCCCTGGATTTCCGTTCGTGCTGCCGGAAAGTACATCGGCAACGCCAGGATCGAATCCTGCTCGGCATTAGCTGATGTTTCAATATTTGATATGACGCGTTATGCGCGAGCACAGCTGTTCGCGCGCATCGCTTCACTCGATGGTGACCCACGCTCCTTTCAGAGGCTGTACGCTTTTGCCTCGCGCCTCGCCGGACACGGATTTCTATGCTAGGACGTGACCTCAAGAGAGAACAAACAGCGGGGATTATTATTTGATATGACTGCCTCCCTGAAGGCGGTCGGCGCCTTGGCCGATCTTCCGGTCTTGATGAGCGACCTTGCAACACAGGCGCGTGTAGCCGCGCGAGCGCTCGGTCTTGCTTCAACGGCGCAGAAGAATCAGGCGCTTGATGCGATGGAGCGCGCGATCCGGAAACATGCGGCTGCGATTCTCGAGGCCAATGCGGAAGATGTCGCTGATGCACGCGACGGCGGTGCGACGGCGGCGTTCATCGATCGTCTCACGCTGACGCAAGCGCGCGTGGAGGCGATGGCTGACGGCGTGAAGGTCGTCCGCGAGATCGACGATCCGGTGGGGCGCGTCATCGAGCGCTGGCAGCGACCCAACGGCATGACCATTGAGCGTGTGCGTGTGCCGCTCGGGGTGGTCGCCGTGATCTTCGAGAGTCGTCCCAACGTCTGCGCCGACGCCGGCGTGCTCTGTCTCAAATCTGGCAACGCTGTAATCCTGCGCGGCGGCTCGGAAAGCTTTCGCTCATGCCGTGCTATTCATGATTGTCTGGTGCAGGGATTACGCGAGGCGCAATTGCCGGAAGCGGCGATCACGCTGGTGCCGACGCGGGACCGTGCTGCGGTTGGGCTGCTCTTGAGCGGGTTGAACGGCGGCATCGACGTGATCGTGCCGCGCGGCGGCAAGAGCCTTGTCGCGCGTGTCGAGGCCGAGGCGCGCGTGCCGGTGTTTGCGCATCTTGAGGGCGTCAATCACGTCTATGTCGATGGCGCTGCCGATCTTGCGATGGCGAAGGCGATCGTGCTCAATGCCAAGATGCGTCGCCCAGGCGTTTGCGGTGCAGCCGAGACGCTGCTGGTCGATCGCGCCGGTGCGCGGGACACTCTGAAGCCGTTGATCGAAACGCTGATCGATGCCGGCTGTGAGGTGCGCGGCGATTCCGTCGTGCAGGGTATTGATCCGCGGGTCAGGCCCGCGACCGATAATGACTGGGACACCGAATATGGCGAAGCGATCATTGCTGCGCGCGTGGTCGATGGTTGCGGTGGTGCCATTGATCATATCCAGCGCCACGGCTCGCACCACACAGACGCAATCGTGACCGAGGATCCCGAAACGGCTGCCCGGTTTCTTAACGAGGTCGATTCAGCGATCGTGCTGCATAATGCTTCGACGCAATTTGCCGACGGCGGCGAATTTGGCTTTGGCGCCGAAATCGGCATCGCCACAGGCAAATTCCATGCGCGCGGGCCGGTTGGCGCCGAGCAACTGACCAGTTTCAAATATCGCATACATGGTAGCGGGCAGGTCCGTCCGTGAGCGCAATTGGATCATCCTGCGGGTTGCGCGGGGATTGATTTTGGGGTCGCGTTCCGTCGCTTCAGACGCCATCCCGCTTCATTCCGATGGCATGCGCATAGGTCTGCTTGGCGGGTCGTTCAACCCGCCTCACGCCGCGCATCGTGCCGTCAGCCTGTATGCCTTGAAGCGGCTGGATCTCGACCGGGTCTGGTGGCTCGTTTCACCCGCCAATCCGCTCAAGGATGCGCGGGCGCTGCGCGCTCTCAGCGAACGCGCTGCTGCGGCGTCGGCAATGGCGAGTGATCCGCGGATCGATATCAGTTGTCTCGAAGCTGTCATCGGAACGCGCTACACCATTGACACCATAACCTATCTGCGACGCAGGTGCGCAAACGTGCGCTTTGTCTGGATCATGGGCGCCGATAATCTGGAGCAGTTTCATCGCTGGGAAAACTGGCAGCGGATCGCCGCCGCGGTGCCGATCGCAGTGGTCGATCGTCCGCCGCACAGTTTCCGCGCTCTTGCGGCGCCAGCCGCGCAGGCGCTTGCGCGATGGCGTTTGCCCGAAGCCAGGGCCGACCGATTGGCCACGCACCGCCTGCCTGCCTGGGTTTTCCTCACGGGAATGAAATCGCGGTTGTCCTCGACCGGGCTGCGGAACCGGGACGGAACATGGATGGACGGAAGCCTCAAAACATGAAGGCGCGGCCTCACTGGAATATTGAAACTTCCGCCCCTACATGCGTATTATAACCCATCGGTGCCGGGAGTCGGCGTCGGTACAGCGAAAGGAAATGGTCCCTGACCGCACCTGTATTGTCCAGGTCTGCTTCATCCTCCTCGCCGGGATCGTCGGCGCTGAAGAGAACGAAAGCCAAGACCGACGGGCCTAGAACACGAAGGACTTCGGCAGACGCCGTCATTGCGGAGGCGCAGCCGGATGTGGAACAGACCCTTGAGCTGATCCTTTCCCGCCTCGAGGATATGAAGGCGGAAGATGCGGTCACCATTGACCTACGCGGCAGGTCGGCTTTTTCGGACTACATGGTCATCGCTACCGGTCGGTCCAACCGTCATGTCGGGGCCGTCGCCGAAAATGTGGCCAAGGGCCTCAAGGATGCCGGAGTCAAGAAAGTCCATATCGAGGGCATGCCCAATTGCGACTGGGTACTGATCGATTCCGGCGGTGTGATCGTGCATGTGTTCAGGCCTGAGGTTCGTGAATTCTACAATCTCGAGAGATTGTGGATACAAAACACGGCAACGGCGAAAACGGTCTGAACCGTTCGCCGCTGCGATTCAATTATCGCATGTCAGCGTGCGCAGATGCGACTCGTCGTCGTTGCCGTAGGTCGTCTTAAGCAGGGTCCTGAGCGGGAGCTCGCCAATCGCTATCGCGGACGCATCGAGGATATCGGGCGCAAGCTTGGCTTTCGCGGCTTGGATATCCATGAAATTGCGGAAAGTCGCGCCCGCGATGTTGAGCAGCGCATTCGCGAAGAGGCGGACGCAGTTCTTGCTTTGGCTCCCGAAGAGATGGTCCTGGTGGCGCTGGACGAAAAAGGTAAAAATATCGACAGCGCCGCGTTTGCGGAACATCTTGGCCGCTGGCGGGACGAGTCGGTGGCGAGCACTGTTTTTGTCATCGGCGGCGCGGACGGACTTTCGCCTGAATTGCGGCGCAGGGCTAGATTGAGCGTTGCGTTCGGTGCTGCCACTTGGCCGCATCAGATGGTACGCGTCATGTTGCTGGAGCAGATCTACCGGGCCGCGACCATCCTGGCCGGCCATCCTTATCACCGCGGTTAGTGCGCTCGGCTGAACGCGCCGGCGCGAACGGATTAACAGAGTGCGAGCAAACGAGCGCCGATCACCTGAATTGGGACTGATCCAGGGCTTCCGTTCACGGTCCCAGGAGGTGCGATTCGGACAGTCACCTGCTTCCATGCTTGTGATCTCAGCCTGTCTGCTTGCGGGTTTTTCGTCTGCGGTTTCGTCGTCCGTGATGGCGCAGACCGGAACACCCTCGCCGGCAAACCCGTCGTCGGACGACATCAAACAGCGCGAGCGGGATCTGGACGCGATACGGGCGCAGCAAAAGAGCGCGGTTGAATTGCAGGAGCGACTGAAGGCCGACATTGCGGCGATTGGTCAAAATCGCGCCAAGCTCAATCAACAGTTGATCGATGTCGCCGCCAGTGTCCGTGACATCGAGACCAAAATTGCAGAGGCCGAAGCGCGCCTGCTGCCGCTCGATGCCCGCGAACAGGAAATCCGAGCCTCGCTGGATTCGCGGCGGTCGGAGATCGTGGAGGTGCTCGCCGCTCTCCAGCGCGCCGGCCGCCGCACACCGCCCGCTTTGCTGGTGCGGCCGGAGGATGCTTTGCAGTCTTTGCGCACCGCGATTCTGCTCGGCTCCGTTGTGCCGGAGATGCGCGTGCGCGCGGAAAAGCTCGTGGCTGATCTCGATGAACTTGTCGGCCTTCGGAAATCAATCGCTGCCGAGCGAGATCGAATGGCGGCCAATCGCGACAGCCTCAAGGACGATCAAACCCGTTTGGCGACGCTGGTGGACGAACGACAACGGCAGCAAAGCGGTATCGAAAAAAATATGGCCGTGGAGGCGGCGCGCGCGGTCGAACTGTCGCGCCAGGTCGACACGCTGCAAGGCCTGATCGCGAAGATGGAGCAGGATCTCAAGAGCGCGGCCAAGGCGGCGGCGACAGCCAGCCGGCAAGGTGTTCCGGGAGCGCTCAACGGCAAGCCGAATCTGGGTGCCCTCAAGGATCCCGGCCGGCTCAGTCCGGCTATTGCCTTTGCGTCGGCCAAGGGCTTGTTGGCGCTGCCGGTTAACGGCACGAAGATTCGTGATTTCGGCGGCTCCGATGGTGCCGGTGGCGCGGAAAAAGGCATTTCGTTAGCCGCCCGTCCTGGCGCTCAGGTCACGACACCCTGTGACGGCTGGGTAGTGTATGCGGGACCGTTCCGTAGTTATGGACAACTCTTGATCCTCAATGCCGGGGGCGGGTATCATGTGCTGATCGCCGGCATGGAGCGTATTTCGGTTAACATCGGCCAGTTCGTGTTGACCGGGGAGCCGGTAGCGACGATGGGATCGACTTCCCGTGTCGCCTCGATTCTCGCGGCAAACGCTAGTCAGCCCGTCCTCTACATTGAGTTCCGTAAGGACGGCGCTCCCATTGATCCAGCCCCGTGGTGGGTCGTAAACAAAGGTCAAAAGGTTCGCGGATGATGCGCAAGGTTTCCCTTATTGTTCTCAGCGCCGCAGCGGGTGCCGCGTTGACGCTGTTCGTGACACAGCCGCGGTCTATGACGATGGGATCAAGCGCGCGAGCCGCAACCTCGGATACCTATCGCCAGCTCAATCTGTTCGGCGATGTGTTCGAACGTGTCCGTACCGACTACGTCGAAAAGCCTGACGACAGCAAGCTGGTCGAATCGGCGATCAGCGGCATGCTCACGGGTCTTGATCCGCATTCGAGCTATATGGATGCGAAGAGCTTCCGCGACATGCAGGTGCAGACACGCGGTGAGTTTGGAGGTCTCGGCATCGAGGTCACGATGGAGGATGGCCTGGTCAAGGTGGTCTCGCCGATCGACGACACGCCGGCATCCAAGGCGGGTATCCTGGCAAACGACATCATCACCAATCTGGACGACGAGGCGGTGCAGGGACTGACCCTCAACCAGGCCGTCGACAAGATGCGCGGTCCGATCGGCACCAAGATCAGGCTAAAGATCATCCGCAAGGGACAGGACAATCCGATCGACGTGACGCTGGTGCGCGACAACATTCGCGTCCGTTCGGTCCGTTCGCGGATCGAATCAGACGACGTCGCCTATATCCGCATCACGACATTCAACGAGCAGACCACCGAGGGGCTCAAGAAGTCGATTTCCGACCTGCAAAGCCAGCTTGGCGACAAGCTCAAGGGTTACATCATCGACCTGCGCAACAACCCGGGCGGGCTGCTCGAGGAAGCGGTGACCGTTTCGGATGCCTTCCTCGATCGCGGCGAGATCGTGTCGACGCGCGGCCGCAATGCCGAGGAAACCCAGCGGCGCAGCGCACATCCCGGCGACCTCACCAAGGGCAAGCCCGTGATCGTTCTGACCAACGGCGGGTCGGCATCGGCTTCCGAAATCGTCGCCGGCGCGTTGCAGGACCACAAGCGGGCAACATTGATCGGGACCCGTTCGTTCGGCAAGGGCTCGGTGCAGACCATCATTCCGCTCGGGTCGGGCAATGGCGCGCTCCGGCTGACGACCGCGCGCTATTACACGCCATCGGGCCGTTCGATTCAGGCCAAGGGCATCGTTCCGGATATCGAGGTGCTTCAGGATGTGCCTGATGAACTGAAGTCAAGGACCGATACCAAGGGCGAGGCCTCGCTGCGGGGGCACCTCCGAAACGGCACCGACGAGAAGACAGGCTCGCAATCCTACGTCCCGCCGGACACCAAGAACGACAAGGCCCTCAAGATGGCCGATGACCTTCTGCACGGGGTCAAGATCAACGCCTCGTCACCGTCCCCCAGCAACAAGGCGGCGATTGAAAAGCCTGCAAACAAGGCAGCGAACTGATCCTTTGAAGTAATCAGGTTTTCCGGATTCGGGCGGCCTCAGGGTCGCCCGAATTCGTTTGCGAGTGGGGTCACTTCAGGCGTCGCTGCCAGATCTCGCGTTGCCGCCTTTGCGAGCGCCCATGGTATTCTCGATTCGGATGATTCGAGGGGGCCATGGCCGATACCACCGACGATCTCAGCACGCCGCTTGGACAGAACTCCGCGCCCAAGCGCCGCTTACGGCTTCCTGTCACGCTGCCACAGGCGGCCGGATTTTTGCTGGGATCGATCCTTGTCGTCTTCCTGGGCTTCGTTTTCTTCAATCACGATCCTCTCGGCGGCGAACCTGTGGCGCGGGTTGCGATCCAGCAGACCTCAGTCAGCGATGACAAGCCTGCAGCCGTCCGATCCGCGCCGAAGCAGCCGGACAGCGCCGCCGCCGTTGCCGCTCAATCCGCAACCGGACAGAAGACCATCACCATCATCGACGGGTCCAGCGGATCTCGTCAGGACGTCGTCGTCTCCGGTCCTGAGTCCAATACGGCGGACGCCGGCTCACCGGCGGCGGCAACGGGAGTTGGTCAGCATCTGTTGGAGAAGTCGCGTTATGGAATGATTCCGGTTGTCGCTGCCGACGGGCTGAAGCCTTTCAAGGCTTATGCCATGGGCACCGAGGCGGATCGCGCGAAGGCTGCAAAGACGCCGGTGGTCGCCATCGTGGTCAGCGGTCTCGGCGTCGGTGCGACGAAAACCACCGATGCAATCATGAAACTGCCGTCAGCCGTAACGCTGGCGTTCACACCCTATGGCTCTGATCCGGGTAAGATGGTGGAACAGGCGCACGCGCAACGTCACGAGGTGCTGCTGCAAGTCCCTATGGAGCCCTATGATTATCCCGACAACGACCCCGGACCGCAAACACTGCTCACGACACTTGGCGCCGAGCAGAATATCGATCGCCTTCATTGGCAGCTAAGCCGCTTTCAAGGCTATGTCGGCCTGACCAATTTCATGGGAGCGCGTTTTGTCACTGCGGCTACGGTCATGCAGCCATTCATTCGCGAGGCAGCAGGGCGGGGTCTCGGCTATCTGGACGACGGAACTGCGCCGACGAGCGTTGCGGGTCAACTTGCGGAAAGGCAGGCTATGCCTTTCGCCAAGGCCGACCTGACCATTGATGCCGTTCCGACCTCGGTAGAGATCGACAAGGCGCTCGCAAGACTTGAGGAACTGGCAATGAAGCGGGGGACCGCCGTGGGCATGACTTCGGCGCTTCCGGTTTCCATCGACCGAATTGGCGCTTGGATCAAGGGCCTCGAAAGCCGTGGCGTGATGCTTGTGCCATTGACAACCGCGATGCTGAAATCAAAATCGAGCTAGCCTTCCGCATTTGATAGAATCAGAAGCGTGGCTCTATGATTTTGGCTGACGCGTTTTCTTCACGCGAACCGGTATCCACTTCGCTCGAAAACGCTTTAATCCGAGTCCTTTCCGTTCTCAGGGCGGAGGAGGCGTGCAGGGCATTGATGGAATGGCGCGTTACGACGATCTACCCTACCGCACGTGCGTCGGCATAATGCTGTTCAACGAGAGGGGACTCGTTTTCATTGGTCGCCGCGCAGGCATTGAGCAGGTCGATGACCAACATGTCTGGCAGATGCCGCAAGGCGGCGTCGATCCCGGTGAGGACACATGGCTCGCGGCGAAACGCGAGCTCTATGAGGAGACCAGCATTCGCTCGGTCGAGAAGCTCGCCGAGGTATCTGACTGGCTGATCTATGACATTCCACGCACCGTGGCCGGACGGGCCTGGAAGGGCCGCTATCGCGGACAGCGCCAGAAGTGGTACGCGATGCGCTTCACCGGCAAGGACAACGAGATCGACGTCGCTAATCCGGGCGATGGCCACAAGCCAGAATTTATCGCCTGGCGCTGGGAGCCGATGCAGAACCTGACCCGGTTAATCGTGCCTTTCAAGCGCCCGGTCTATGAGCGCGTGGTCAAGGAATTCACGAGCCTCTCCGGCGGTTAGAGCACATGCGCGGCGCATCCGGAACCCGATCGCCGGTTACGCGGCTCAGTGCATTGCCGTCGTATTGAGCTGACTCTGAATGCTCTTGAAATGGTCCAGCCGCTCGATGGCCCTGTCGAGTTCGGAGCCCTCCTTTTCCGCCAACTGGGCTTCCATGCTCGCGACCGTGTCAGCGAACTGCGTACGATCAAGCTCCTCGATGGAGGTGGCTACGTCGGCAAGGACGGTCAGGCCCTTCTCCGAGACTTCGGCGAGGCCGCCGAGCACGATGATCTTCTGTCGTGTGCCGCCAGCGGTGACGGTCAGGATTCCGGGACGGATCGCCGCAACGACGGGCGCGTGGCCGGCAAGGACGCCGAAGTCACCCTCGACGCCGGGGATGTCGACCTGATCGACTTCGCCGGAGAAAGCGAGCTTTTCAGGGGAGACGAGATCGAAATGGAAAGTCGCCATGGTACTCAGTCTCTCTGTTGTCACCCGCGGGCTTGACCCACGGGTCCATCAGTCAAGATAGTCTGTCTATCGATGGATTGCCGGGTCATAGGCGTTCTTTAGAACGCCGTTCTTCGAACGGCTATCCCCGGCAATGACGCAGTTGTTTAAGCCGCTTCGGCCGCGAGCTTCTTGCCCTTCTCGACGGCTTCCTCGATGGTGCCGACCATATAGAACGCCGCTTCCGGCAGATGGTCGTATTTGCCTTGGCAAAGGTCGCGGAAGCCCTTGATGGTGTCGGCGAGATCGACGAACTTGCCCGGCGAGCCGGTGAACACCTCGGCGACGAAGAACGGCTGCGACAGGAAACGTTCGACCTTGCGGGCGCGGGCCACCGTGAGTTTGTCCTCTTCTGACAGTTCGTCCATGCCGAGAATGGCGATGATGTCCTGCAGCGACTTGTAACGTTGTAGAACCTGCTGCACGAGGCGCGCCGTCTGGTAGTGTTCCTCGCCGACGATCAGCGGCGACAGCATGCGCGAGGTCGAGTCGAGCGGGTCCACCGCCGGGTAGATGCCTTTTTCCGAAATGGCGCGGTTGAGCACCGTGGTCGCGTCGAGATGCGCGAACGAGGCGGCCGGCGCCGGGTCGGTCAGGTCGTCGGCAGGAACGTAAATCGCCTGCACCGAGGTGATCGAACCCTTGTTGGTGGTGGTGATGCGCTCCTGCAGCGCGCCCATGTCGGTGGCGAGCGTCGGCTGATATCCAACGGCGCTGGGGATGCGGCCGAGCAGCGCCGACACTTCAGAGCCCGCCTGCGTGAAGCGGAAGATGTTGTCGACGAAGAACAGCACGTCCTGGCCCTGGTCGCGGAAGTATTCGGCGACCGTGAGGCCGGACAGCGCAACGCGCGCACGCGCCCCGGGCGGCTCGTTCATCTGGCCATAGACCAGCGCGCACTTTGAGCCTTCGCCGCCGCCCTTCTTGTTGACACCGGATTCGATGAATTCGTGATAGAGATCGTTGCCTTCGCGGGTCCGCTCGCCGACGCCGGCGAACACCGAATAACCGCCGTGCGCCTTGGCGACGTTGTTGATCAGTTCCTGAATCAGCACCGTCTTGCCCACGCCGGCGCCGCCGAACAACCCGATCTTGCCGCCCTTGGCATAAGGCGCCAGCAGGTCCACGACCTTGATGCCGGTGACGAGAATTTCCGCCTCGGTTGACTGGTCGGTATAGGACGGCGCCTCTTGGTGAATCGGACGCAGGTCGTCGGCCTTGACCGGACCCTGCTCGTCCACGGGCTCGCCGATCACGTTCATAATGCGACCCAGCGTGCCTGCGCCGACCGGCACCCGGATCGGCGCGCCGGTGTCGGTAACGTCCTGGCCGCGCACCAGACCCTCGGTGGTGTCCATCGCGATGGTGCGCACCGTGGATTCGCCAAGATGCTGCGCTACTTCCAGAACCAGGCGGTTGTCGCCGTTCTTGGTTTCAATGGCGTTGAGAATAGCCGGCAGGTGGCCTTCGAACTGTACGTCGACGACGGCGCCGATGACCTGCGTGATGCGTCCGGTCTGATTGGCGGGGGATGCCATTAGAAATATCTCCTTAGAACTCGTTATTAGTTTGCGCGTGATCCATTCTGAAAACCGGTTTCCACTTTTCAGGATCAAGCGCTTTAGACGGCGGTCAATTTGACGGGCACATTACCCCTGGTCGCCTTGGAATAAGGACAGATGGTGTGAGCGTCTTCGATCAGCGCTTGCAGCTTCGCCTTGTCGGCACCGGGCAGAGCGACCTTCAATTCGGCAGCGAGCGAGAATGCGCCGTCATCGATATTAAGCGTGACTTCGCAGGTAACCCTGGCGGCCTGCCCGTCGAGACCATGCTTCTTCGCCAGAACGAGAATGGCCTGTCCAAAGCAGGAGGACCAGCCAAGCGCGAACAGCTGTTCCGGATTGTGGCCATCGCCGGCACCGCCGAGATCCTTCGGAAGCGCCATCGCCAATGCCAGCGCACCGCCGTCGAGGACGGCGCGGCCATTGCGGCCGCCGCTCGTTGTCGCCTTCGTGACGTAAGCCATGAACGCTCCTGCTGCTAGATGGCCTCGGCGCCGGAGATGATTTCGATCAGCTCCTTGGTGATCATCGCCTGGCGGGTCCGGTTGTAAACCAGCGTTTGCTTGCGGATCATGTCGCCCGCGTTACGCGTCGCGTTGTCCATCGCCGTCATCTGTGCGCCGTAGAACGAGGCGTTGTTCTCCAGAAGCGCGCGGAAAATCTGCACCGCGAGATTGCGCGGAAGCAGCCGGTCGAGAATCTCATCCTCTTCCGGCTCGTATTCGTAGGATGGCGCCGCATCGCCATTTCCGGCCGCGGCCTCGACCGCAAGCGGAATGACCTGTTGGGCGGTCGGAATCTGTGCAATGACGGACTGGAAGCGCGAATAGAACAGGGTGCAGACGTCGAACTCGCCGGCGTCGAAACGAGCCAGCACTTTCTCTGCAATCGCTTCGGCATTGACGAAGCCGAGCTGGCGCACCGAGCGCAGTTCGACGGTCTCGACGATCTGCTTGTCGAAGTTGCGGCGAAGCTGCTCGTAACCCTTTCGCCCGACACAGAAGAACTTGACCTCCTTGCCCTGGTTCATCAAGGCGAAGGCCCTTTCACGGGCCAGGCGGACGATGGCCGAGTTGAACGCGCCGGACAGGCCGCGCTCTCCGGTGCAGACCAGAAGCAAGTGAACTTGATCCTTACCGGTGCCGACCAGAAGCGGCGACGCGTTGGGCGAACCGGCCGCGGCGCTGGCGATGTTTGAAATCACCGTGTCCATTTTTTCGGCGTAGGGCCGCGCTGCTTCCGCGGCGTTCTGCGCGCGGCGGAGTTTGGAGGCCGCCACCATCTGCATGGCTTTGGTAATCTTTTGTGTCGCCTTGGTAGAGGCGATGCGGACCCGCATGTCTTTAAGGCTGGCCATCGATAACCCTGTCTATCTCCTGCTCGGCCTTTCGCCTCTCTCGCTTGCGGGGAGGGCGAGGGAGGGGTCCGACGCGATGTGTATCACTTGTTCCATTCCACCGGCCGCGCCGGTTGATCTCCCAAAAACGGGAGATGTGAAAGGATCAAGCAAAGGTCTTGGCGTAACCCTCGACGGCAGCCTTGAGCTTGGCGGCGGTATCGTCACTCAGGTCACGGCTTTCACGGATGGCATTGAGAATGTCGGCGTTCTTGCCGCGCAGCAACGACAAGAGCCCGTCCTCAAACGCGCGCACCTTGTTGAGCGGCAGCGGATCAAGATAGCCGTTGGTGCCGGCCCAGATCACAACGACCTGCTCCTCCATCTTCAGCGGCGAGAACTGCGGCTGCTTCAGGAGTTCGGTCAGGCGCGAGCCGCGGTTGAGCAGGCGCTGGGTCGAGGCGTCGAGGTCGGAGCCAAACTGCGCGAAAGCCGCCATTTCGCGGTACTGCGCGAGTTCGCCCTTGATCTTGCCGGCGACCTTCTTCATCGCCTTGGTCTGCGCCGACGAGCCGACACGCGACACCGAAAGACCGACGTTCACCGCGGGACGGATGCCCTGGAAGAACAGGTCGGTTTCGAGGAAGATCTGGCCGTCGGTGATTGAAATCACGTTGGTTGGAATGTAGGCCGACACGTCGTTGGCCTGAGTCTCGATCACCGGCAGCGCGGTCAGCGAGCCGTTGCCCTGGCTGTCGTTCAGCTTGGCGGCGCGTTCCAGAAGGCGGGAATGCAGGTAGAACACGTCGCCCGGATAGGCTTCGCGGCCCGGCGGGCGGCGCAGCAAAAGCGACATTTGACGATAGGCGACGGCCTGCTTGGAGAGGTCGTCATAAATAATGACGGCGTGCATGGCGTTGTCGCGGAAGTATTCGCCCATGGTGCAGCCGGTGAACGGCGCGAGGTACTGCATCGGGGCCGGATCGGACGCGGTCGCGGCGACGACGATCGAATATTCCAGCGCACCCTGCTCTTCGAGCACCTTGACGAACTGCGCCACGGTGGAACGCTTCTGGCCGACCGCGACGTAGACGCAGTAGAGCTTCTGGCTCTCCGGGGCGCCAGCGACGTTCAGCGGCTTCTGATTGAGAATGGTGTCCAGCGCAATCGCGGTTTTGCCAGTCTGGCGGTCGCCGATGATCAACTCGCGCTGTCCGCGGCCGATCGGGATCAAGGCGTCGATGGCCTTGAGGCCGGTCGCCATCGGCTCGTGCACCGACTTGCGCGGAATGATGCCGGGAGCCTTGACGTCAACGCGCTTGCGCTCGGTGCCCTGGATCGGACCCTTGCCGTCGATCGGATTGCCCAGCGCATCGACCACGCGGCCGAGCAGGCCTTTGCCGACCGGCGTGTCGACGATGGCGCGGGTGCGCTTGACGGTCTGACCCTCTTTGATCTCGCGGTCGGCGCCAAAAATCACGATACCGACATTGTCGGTTTCGAGGTTCAGCGCCATGCCGCGCGTGCCGTTTTCGAACTCGACCATCTCGCCGGCCTGGATGTTGTCGAGGCCGTAGACGCGGGCAATACCGTCGCCGACGGACAGCACCTGTCCGACTTCCGAAACTTCGGCTTCTTTGCCGAAATTCTTGATCTGATCCTTCAGGATCGCGGAAATTTCCGCGGCGCGGATGTCCATCAGCCTGCCTCTTTCATCGCGTGCTTAATCGAATTGAGTTTGGTCCGGAGCGAAGTATCCACCATGCGGCTGCCGAGCTTGACGACAAGTCCGCCGATGATGGACGGATCGACTTTCACGTTGAGCGTGATGTCCTTGCCCGTCACTGATTTCAGCGCGGTTTTCAGCGCGTCCAGATTCTTGTCGTTGAGCTTCTCGGCGACGGTAACCTCTGCCGTGGCCTCGCCCTTGAACTTCGCGACCAGCGCGCGAAACGCCCGGATCACGTCGGCAACCGCGAACAGCCGGCGGTTGGCGGCCAGGACTTTCAGGAAGTTTGCGGTCGTGCCGCCGATCCCGGCCTTGCTCAGCACGGCGGAGAGTGCCTTGCTTTGCGTATCGGCGCTGAAAACCGGACTGCGCACGAGGCGCACAAGTTCAGCGCTGTCCGCCAACATGGCATCGAACTTGTCGAGGTCGGCCTTGACGGCGTCGATCGATTTGTCTTCGCGCGCCAGTTCGAACAAGGCCGTCGCATAACGGCCGGACACACCAGAAACCGAGGGATCTACAGCAGCCACCAGAGCGCTCTTCAAGCTGTCAAACTCGCAGGGGAAAAGCCGTCGCCGAACAAGCGGCGCCAAAGCGGCCCAAGCCCTTGGAATTCAAGAGGGACTTCGATTTCCGGCCGACACGAGCGTACCGGCAGCGTTAAAATCGCGGCTTTGCTAACATAGCGCGCGCGCAGGTGCAATATGACGGCGGCGTGCGGCGATGCCTTGTCGCATGGCGTCGGATTCAACCGGTGTTGGAAGTTCGGTCGGTCAATCGCGCGAAGCACAAGGCGCATTCCTGCGTACAGTCATTCGGTTGGCAAATGCTGCGTCAGGACAAAAGCAATCAGACCCTTGCCATGGCGGTTTCTCTACACGGCTGAGCCAAGCTTAGTGCCTAGGCGCGCTCCGCAGTACTTAATGAATGGTCACTGATCCAACGCTATAACTTTCTTTTACAGTATATTGATGTATATTATCATGTATATTTTATTAATATATGTATTGTCACGATTAGTGGACGAATCCATCTCGATCAAAAGATATTTCATCCGAGTCACGAAGCAATTCCTTGCCCATTTTACGCCTTAGTTTGAGGATCAACCCTGCCGCGACGAAAAAGTCAGGGGTTTCACTTGCCGCAGGGGCGGCAATACTTTCAAGGGTCCTTCAATGTTGTACTCGCAAAAGACGACCTTAGGGTTTCTCATCCGGCCGCGTACGTTGGCCGCCGTGATCGCCGCAAGCGTTTTGATTGCAGGCAGCGTCACCGGGGCATCGGCCCGGTCGAGCAACCATCATCGGCATCACCACCACCATCAGGGGCATTATGCGAAGAGCCACGGCATCAGCGGATCGTCCTGGTTGAACGCCAATGCTTCTTTTGGAAGCTCGGCCCATTCGAGTCGATCGTTCTCTGGCATGGCCTCCTATTACGGCAATGAAGCCGGCAGCCGCACCGCATCCGGCCAGCGCTTCAATCAGAACGCCATGACCGCCGCCCATCGCCATCTGCCGTTCGGAACCAGGCTGAGGGTCACCCATGGCAGCCGCAGCGTGGTCGTCACCGTCAATGATCGCGGTCCGTTCATCCGCGGTCGTGTGCTGGATCTTTCCAAAGGTGCCGCCCGCGTGATCGGCTTGACCGGCAGCGGCGTCGGCCGTGTGGTCGCCGAGGTCATGTAAGTCCCGCGCCAAGGCGTTTTCCGGGCAAGCGGCGTCCGGAAATTTCTTTGAAGGCCGAATAGGAAAGCTGTGGTCACCTGTTCGGCCCTTCGCGCAGGTCATGGCTTGCCGGGGCCGGAGTTGGCCTCGGTCCGATTCCACATGAGCGCCTCGCGATGGACCGGTCGTCTGACGGATCGGCTGGTCGTCCGCGAGGACGAGGCGCGTCGGTGAACCGGAGTGCTCGAAAGCGCTGCTAGAGAAAGCTCTGCGGATCAATATCCACTTCGAGCTTGAGATTGCCCCTTGTCTTCGGCGCAGACGCGAGCCAGCCGCGCAAATAGCCGGAGAGGTCCACGCTGCGCGCCGACTTCACCAGCAGACGAAATCGATAGCGCCCCTTGATCAGGGCAAGCGGCGCTTCTGCCGGTCCGAGTACCTGAATGTCCTTGTCGATCGGCGCGATTGCGACGAGCCGGCGGGCGAAGCTCTCTGCGCTCGGGCGGTCGCCTGCGGATATGATCAGGCTGGCCAGTCGGCCGAACGGCGGGTAGCCGGTCCGCTCCCGCGCGGCGATTTCGCTGGAATAGAACGCCTCGCGGTCGCTCGCGACCAGCGCCTTCATTACGGGATGTTCGGGCTGGTGGGTTTGCAGATAGCCGATGCCATGGCCCTGCTCGCGGCCGGTGCGCCCGATCACCTGATTGAGCAGTTGGAAGGTTCGCTCGGCGGCGCGAGGGTCGCCGTTGCCGAGGCCCAGGTCGGCATCGACCACTCCGACGAGGTTCAGGCGCGGAAAATGGTGTCCCTTCGCCACAAGCTGCGTGCCGATGATGATGTCGACGCGGCCCTCCGCGATGTCATTCAACTCCGAGCGCATGGTCTCGATCGAGGTGATCAGGTCGCTCGACAGCACCATGGTGCGCGCGTCGGGGAATAGTGCGGCGGCCTCCTCCTGCAACCGTTCGACTCCGGGGCCGACCGCGACCAGCGATTCCTCCGCCGCGCAATGCGGGCATTGATTCGGGCGCGGCATTGAGAAGCCGCAGTGATGGCATACGAGCCGCTGACGGAAGCGATGATCCACGAGCCAGGCATCGCAGATGGTGCAGGCGAAGCGGTGGCCGCAGGCGCGGCACAAGGTCAACGGCGCATAGCCGCGGCGATTGAGAAACAGCAGCGCCTGCTCGCGCCGCTCGATGGCGGTCCGAATCTCTTCGGCCAGACGCGGAGAAATGAAGCGGCCGCGCGACGGTCCCTCGCGCCGAAGATCGATCAGTTCGATCTGTGGCAAATGCTGACCGCCGAACCGGGATGTCAGCGCGATGCGCTGGTAGCGTCCCTTGCGCGCATTGACCTCGCTTTCGACGGATGGCGTCGCCGAGGCCAGTATGATCGGAATCTTCGCGACATATGCGCGAACCACGGCCATGTCGCGGGCGTGATAGCGCACGCCCTCGTCCTGCTTGTAGGCTTGATCGTGCTCCTCGTCGACGATGATCAGTCCGAGGTTAGCGTAGGGAAGAAACAGCGCGGAGCGGGCGCCGACCACAACCTGCGCCTCGCCCGCCGCAATGGCTGCCCAGTTGCGCGCGCGGGTGCGCGGCGTCAATTCGGAATGCCATTCCAGCGGCCGCTCGCCGAAGCGGGCGACGAAACGGTCGCGGAACTGCCCCGTCAACGCAATCTCGGGCATCAAGATCAAAGCCTGCTTGCCGCGGCGGACGGTTTCGGCGACCGCTTCGAAATAGACTTCGGTCTTTCCGGAGCCGGTCACGCCATCCAGCAGCGCGACGTGGAACGTGCCGTTTGACGCCAGCGTGCGCATGGCGTCCACGGCCGCTCGCTGCGAGCGGGAAAAGTCGGGGACGGCGAAGTCGGGATCGGGCGGCGGGGGCGGCGGCGCACGCGGCATTGGCTGGATTGTCAGCGTGCCTTCGTCGACAAGACCATCGACGACGCCGGTGCTGACGCCCGCTTCCTTGGCCGCATCGGATTTTGCACGCAGCAACCCATCCGACAGGACTTCCAGCAGCCGCCGTCGTGCCGGGGTCATGCGTTGGGGCGGCTCGCCGCTCAGCCGCACGCCTGGTCGCGTCCGCTCCGGCCCGAGCTGTTCGCCCATCCGCAGGCTCATGCGCATGACCATGCCGCGCGGCGACAATGTGTAGTTGGCGACCCAGTCGATCAGCGCGCGGAGTTCGTCCCTGAGCGGAGGTACATCGAGCTTGTCGGAGATGTCCTTCAAGCGGTTGTGCAGGCGCGGATCGGGGGCGGGATTCTCGGCCCAGACCACGGCGACCACCTCGCGGGGGCCGAGCGGCACCGTCACCACGTCGCCGGGCCGCACCTCCATGCCGCTCGGCACGCGATAGGAATAGGCATGATCGATCGCAACGGGAACCAGCACATCGACGATGCGCGTCGTCGATGACGGGAATGTGCCATTGCGCGAAGAACGGTCCATCCGGAGAATCGGCCTCTGTCGGGAGTGGCGGACAGCTTAGAGCCTTTCCGCTCCTGACGAAATCAGAAGCGGAGCGCTATCATTTTGATCTCACGCATTTTCTTCACGCGAACCGGTATTCATCCTCGGGTCAAGCCCGAGGACATGCTTCACTCGAAAACGCTATGGGAGGGCCGGCGCCATAGGCCTGCCGGTGGGAAAGTTAGCGAAGGATAAACGAAAGCGGCGCGATATAACCGCCAGACTTATAGGCAAGGTGCGAAGATGGCGAGACTCGCAGATCCGCTACCAGATCTCGCCTGCACGGCGTCGGACGTCGGGCAGCAAATCGTGCGATGGCTGGCGCATCTGCGTGCCGAGCGTCGGCTGTCGCCAAAGACGCTTGAAGCCTATGCGCGCGATGTTCGGCAATGCCTGATGTTTCTCGGCCAGCACTGGGGCGAGTTGGTGACTTTGAAGCGTTTCGCCGCGCTCGAGCCAGGCGATATCAGAGCCTTCATGGCCGCGCGACGCGCGGAGGACATTGGTGGCCGCTCGTTGATGCGTTCGCTGGCGGGGCTGCGTTCATTCGCGCGATTTCTGGAACGGGAAGGGCTCGGCAAGATCGGTGCGCTCGGCGCAATCCGCGCGCCGAAGGTTGGCAAGAGCCTCCCGAAGCCGATCCATATGAGCGCGGCGAAGCGTTTTGCCGACGCGTCCGAGCGGGCCGGCGAGGACCGCGATCCCTGGATCTGGGCACGCGATGCAGCCGTCATGGCGCTATTGTACGGGTCTGGCCTGCGCATTTCCGAAGCGCTCGGGCTGAAGCGCCGCGATGTGCCGCAGCCCGGCGCCGGCGACGTTCTGGTGGTCACCGGGAAGGGCAACAAGACGCGGATGGTGCCGGTGCTGCAGAACGTGCTGGCGCTGGTTCATGAGTATATGGCGATGTGCCCGCATTTGCTGCCGCCGGAAGGGCCGATCTTCGTCGGCGCGCGGGGCGGGCCGCTCAGGGCCCGCATCATCCAGCTTGTGATGGCGCGGATGCGTGGCGCGCTCGGTCTGCCCGACAGCGCAACGCCCCATGCGCTGCGCCATTCATTCGCGACGCATCTCTTAAGCCGCGGCGGTGATTTGCGCGCGATTCAGGAACTGCTTGGCCACGCGTCGCTCTCGACCACGCAGATCTACACCGGCATCGACAGCGAGCGGCTGCTGGAAGTCTACAGGACGGCACATCCCCGCGCCTGACCGAAGATCGCGGTGCAGACAACTCCTCGGTCTCACATATGAATGGCTCGTTTGCCGACTGCGAGGGCGGCTTCCTTGATCGCTTCCGATCGCGTCGGGTGCGCGTGGCAGGTGCGCGCGAGGTCTTCCGCCGATCCGCCGAACTCCATCAGCACGCAAGCCTCGTGGATCAGTTCGCCAGCCTCTCGGCCGATGATGTGAACGCCGAGCACTCGATCGGTTTTCGCGTCCGCGAGAATCTTCACAAAGCCGTCGGTGGTCTGGTTGACCTTGGAGCGGCCATTTGCCGTGAACGGAAACTTGCCAACGGTATAGGCTATGCCGGCCTGCTTCAGCTCCTCCTCGGTCTTGCCGACCGATGAAGCCTCGGGCGTTGTGTAGATCACGCTGGGGATCACGTCGTAGTTCACATGGCCGGCCTGGCCTGCGAGGATTTCCGCGCACGCCACGCCTTCGTCCTCGGCCTTGTGCGCCAGCATCGGTCCCTTGACGACGTCGCCGATGGCGTAGATGCCTTTCACGCTGGTCGCAAAATGCGCGTCGATCTCCACGCGGCCGCGCTCGTCGAGCGCGACGCCTGCCTCCTTCAGGCCGAGGCCGTCGGTGTAGGGCGTGCGGCCGATCGCGACCAGAACCACGTCGGCTTCGATTGTCTCTGCCGCACCGCCTGCGGCGGGTTCGACCTGTGCCATCAGCGTCTTGCCAGATGTATCGACGCCCGTGACCTTGGCGCCGAGCTTGAATGCAAAGCCTTGCTTTTCGAGAAGGCGCTGAAACTGCTTTGCGATTTCGCCGTCCATACCGGGCAGGATGCGATCGAGAAATTCCACCACCGTGACCTGAGCGCCGAGGCGGCGCCACGCCGAGCCGAGTTCGAGGCCGATCACGCCGGCGCCGACGATCAGAAGCTTGCCCGGCACCTTGTCGAGCGATAGAGCGCCGGTGGACGACACGATGCGCTTTTCGTCGATCTCAAGGCCCTTGAGCTTCGCGACATCGGAGCCGGTGGCGATCACGATGTTTTTCGTCTCAACAGTTTGGGTCTTGCCGTCGGCGACCGTCACTTCGACCTTGCCGGCACCGAGAATTCTGCCGGTGCCGCTGATGACGTCGATTTTGTTCTTCTTCATCAGGTACTCGACGCCCTTGACGTTGCCGTCGATGCCCTGCTGTTTGAAATTCATCATCGCGGGCAAATCGAGTTTGGGAGCAGATACGCCGATGCCCATTTTTGCGAACGAATGTCCGGCTTCCTCGAACATTTCAGAGGCGTGCAACAAGGCTTTCGACGGCATGCAGCCGACATTGAGGCAGGTGCCGCCAAGCGTCGGGTTCTTCTCGACCACGGCGACCTTCATGCCGAGCTGCGCCGCGCGAATGGCGCAGACATAGCCGCCGGGACCGGTGCCGATAACGATGAGGTCGTAAGTCGCCATGGTCTCAGATCCTGTCGTTTCAATCCTTGTGCCAGACGATGGCGCTGGCGATTTCGTCCGCCAATACGAAGTTCGAAACTACCTGGCTTCAAGAGTGCGTCTCAGCCGTTGTCCGGCCCGGGGAGCAATTTTGCACGCTGGTCGAAGAGCATTCCCCCGATGAGCCGGTTGACCTCGTCAGGATCCGCTCCGTCCTTGATCAGCTTTCGTCTCAAGGCGTGGGCTTTGTCGAGGTTGCCAAGCTTTTTCTCAATTACCGATTGTTGCTTGTCTTCAGCTTTTGTTTTTTCCTGATCGGCCATCGCTCGTCGTCTCTGGTTGTCATGGTAGAACAACGCTCGCGACAAGACCCAGTCCGCGGATTTTTTCGAGATGTTTTCGAAAGATCCGAGGACATCGAAGAGATTTTCATGGGCGATGCTTTTAACTTCCCCGCCGTATTCGGAGACGTACATATGTGCGGCGGATGGCCCGTGCTCAAAACTCAAACAAGCCAGATAAAACAACTCTAGAATGACTGCATTCAACTCCAGATCGATTGAGGTCAAATGACCAAACTCGGTGGTTTTGGTATTGGACTTCAGCAAGACTTGCGTCATGTGGTTCCCTTAGCTTGAACTACAGATCCAGCACCAATCGCGCCGGGTCTTCCAGCGATTCCTTGACGCGCACGAGGAAGGTCACGGCCTCCTTGCCGTCGATGACGCGGTGGTCGTAGGAGAGCGCCAGATACATCATCGGGCGGATGTCCACCTTGCCGTCGATCGCCACCGGCCGCTCCTGAATTTTGTGCATGCCAAGGATGCCGGCCTGCGGCGCGTTCAGGATCGGCGTCGACATCAGCGAGCCGTAGATGCCGCCGTTGGTGATGGTGAAGGTGCCGCCCTGCATCTCCTCGATTTTGAGCTGGCCGTCGCGGGCGCGGCGACCGTAGTCAGCGATGCTTTTCTCGATGTCGGCGATCGATTTGTGATCGCAGTCGCGCACGACAGGCACCACCAGGCCCTTGTCGGTGCCGACGGCGACTCCAATGTGATAGTAGTTCTTGTAGATCAGGTCGCTACCGTCGATTTCGGCGTTGACGGCCGGAATGTCCTTCAACGCCTGGACGATGGCTTTGGTAAAGAAGCCCATGAAGCCGAGCTTCGCGCCGTGCTTTTTCTCAAACGCGTCCTTGTAGTGCGTACGCAGCGCCATGACGCCGGTCATGTCGACCTCGTTGAAGGTCGTCAGTATCGCGGCGGTGTTCTGCACCTCCTTGAGGCGGCGCGCGATGGTCTGGCGTAGCCGCGTCATCTTCACGCGTTCCTCGCGCGAGGCGTCATTCGGAGGAGAGGGCGCGCGCGCCTGCATGGTGGCAGCCGGCTGGTGGACCGAGGTCGGGGCGGAGGCCGCCTTTTCGATCGCCGCCAGCATATCGCTTTTGGTGATGCGGCCGTCCTTGCCGGAGCCCGGAACGGTCGAGGCGTCGATGCCGCTCTCGGCGGAGAGTTTACGCACCGAGGGGGCGAGCGGGGCATCAGCCGGCGCTGCGGTGCCCGGCCTGGGTTGCGGCTCCTCCGGGCCTGCGTTGATCGGTTTCGTGGTGTCGGACTTAAGGTCCGGCCGCCCGGTTGTTCTTTCGGCGGCGATGCCTTGCGCCTTGGCCGCCGCTGGTTTTGCCGACGCGCTGCCATCGGTTATCTGTCCAAGCAGCGCGCCGACGGCAACCGTCTCGCCCTCCTTGGCGACGAGCTCGGCGAGCGTGCCGGCGGAGGGCGCGGGCACTTCGATAGTCACCTTGTCGGTCTCGAGCTCGACGAGCGGCTCGTCGACGGATACGGCGTCGCCGGGCTTCTTGAACCATTTTCCGATGGTTGCCTCGGTCACCGATTCGCCGAGCGTCGGAACGCGTATCTCGGTCATGGTTCTCTTCCTTTCGTCATAGCCGACGTGTCCCGAAAAGACAGCAGTATGGATGCCAGAAAACATCCGCAACAAGTGGGCTTCGCGTTTCAGTCCGACATGACTGTTCGTGTCAGTTCAGCGCCTCGTCGATGAACGCCTTGAGTTGCGCAAGGTGCTTCGACATCAATCCGGTCGCGGTGGCTGCAGCTGCGGCGCGGCCGGCATAACGCAGGCGTTTGTTGGATGCGCCGATCTGGTTGAGAACCCATTCGAGGTAAGGCTGGATGAAGTGCCATGCGCCCATATTGCGCGGTTCTTCCTGGCACCAGACGATCTCTGCGTTCTTGAAACTGCCGAGGACGTGCACCAGCGCCTTCAGCGGAACGGGATACAATTGTTCGATCCGCATCAGGTACACATCGTTGATGTTGCGCTTCTCGCGTTCCTCGTAGAGATCGTAGTAGACCTTGCCGGAGCACAGCACCACGCGACGAATTTTGTCGTCGTTCACCAGCCTGATCCTTTGCTCCGGCGGCATTGCCGCGTCGTCGTAAAGGATACGATGGAATCCGGTGTCGGCGCCGAGTTCGTCGAGACGCGATACCGCCCGCTTGTGACGCAGCAGCGACTTCGGCGTCATCATGATCAGAGGCTTGCGGATCTGGCGTTTCAATTGGCGGCGCAGCGCATGAAAATGGTTGGCCGGCGTAGTGATATTGACGACCTGCATGTTGTCTTCCGCGCACATCTGCAGGAACCGCTCCAGCCGCGCCGACGAATGCTCCGGTCCCTGGCCCTCATAGCCGTGGGGCAGCATGCAAACGAGACCTGACATGCGCAGCCACTTGCGTTCACCAGAGGAGATGAACTGGTCGAACACCACCTGCGCTCCGTTGGCGAAGTCGCCGAACTGTGCTTCCCACATCGTAAGCGTGTTCGGCTCCGCGAGCGAATAGCCATACTCGAAACCGAGCACAGCTTCTTCCGACAGCAGCGAGTTGATGACCTCGTAGCTGCCCTGGTTCTTGCCGAGATGATTGAACGGCGTGTATCGACTCTCGTCTTCCTGATCGAACAGCACCGAATGCCGCTGCGAGAAGGTGCCACGCTCGCTGTCCTGGCCGGACAGGCGGACGTTGTGGCCCTCCAGCATCAGCGTGCATAAGGCCAGCGCCTCGGCCGTCGCCCAGTCGAGGTCGACGCCGCTCTCGATCGCCTTGGCGCGATTATCGAGAAAGCGCTGCACCGTGCGATGCACCCGGAAACCGTCCGGCACCTGCGTGATGTCGCGGCCGATCTCCTTCAGCGTCTCGATGGCAGCGCCGGTGACGCCACGGCGCGGCTCCTCGTTCTGATCGGCGAGCTTGAAGCCGGCCCACTTGCCGTCGAGCCAGTCGGCCTTGTTCGGCTTGTAGCCGGTGCCGGCCTCGAATTCAGCGTCCAGCCGTGCGCGCCAGTCGGCTTTCAGCTTTTCGATCTCGCCATCGGTTATGACGCCTTCAGTGGTCAGCCGCTTGGCGTAAAGTTCGAGCGTCGAGGGGTGCGCTGCGATCTTCTTGTACATCGTCGGATTGGTAAACGAGGGCTCGTCGCCTTCGTTGTGACCGTGGCGGCGATAGCAGAACATGTCGATTACGACCGGCTTGTGGAATTTCTGCCGGAATTCGACCGCGACCTTCGCAGCGAACACCACGGCTTCCGGATCGTCGCCATTGACGTGGAAGATCGGCGCGTCGATCATCTTCGCGACGTCGGACGGATAAGGGGATGAGCGCGAGTAGCGCGGATAGGTGGTGAAGCCGATCTGGTTGTTGACAATGAAGTGGATCGAGCCCCCGGTGCGGTAGCCCTTGAGGTCCGACAGGGCGAAGCATTCCGCCACCACGCCCTGTCCCGCGAATGCGGCGTCGCCGTGCATCAATAGCGGCAGCACGGAGTTGCGCTGTTCGGGAGGATCGCCGTGCTGGTCCTGCTTGGCGCGCACCTTGCCGAGCACCACCGGGTCCACGATTTCCAGGTGCGAGGGATTGGCGGTCAGCGACAGGTGTATCCGGTTGCTGTCGAACTCGCGGTCGCTCGAGGCGCCGAGGTGATACTTGACGTCGCCGGAGCCTTCGACCGCCTCCGGATTCACCGAGCCGCCTTTGAACTCATGGAACAGGGCGCGATGAGGTTTGCCCATCACCTGTGTCAGCACGTTCAGCCGTCCGCGGTGCGGCATGCCGATCACGATTTCCTTCACGCCGAGATTGCCGCCGCGCTTGATGATCTGCTCAAGCGCCGGGATCAGCGATTCGCCGCCGTCGAGACCGAAGCGCTTGGTTCCCGTGAACTTGACATCGCAGAACTTCTCAAAACCCTCGGCCTCGATGAGCTTGGTCAGGATGGCGCGCCGGCCTTCCGGCGTGAAGCTGATCTCCTTGTCCGGCCCCTCGATGCGCTCTTGAATCCAGCCTTTCTGCTCGGCGTTCGAAATGTGCATGAACTCGACGCCCAGCGTCTGGCAGTAAGTGCGCCGGCAGATCGCCACGATCTCGCGCAGGGTGCCGTATTCGAGCCCAAGAACGTGGTCGAGGAAGATCTTGCGATCCATGTCGGCTTCGGTGAAGCCGTAGGCACGTGGATCGAGTTCTTCGTGATCGCGCGCAGGTTCGAGACCGAGCGGGTCGAGCCTGGCATGAAAGTGCCCTCGCATGCGGTAAGCGCGGATCAGCATCAGCGCGCGCACCGAATCGCGCGTAGCCTGAGTGACGTCGGCGCCGGCGAGCGCCGAAGGTTTCGCTGTCGTCCTCTCCTGCACCCTGGCGTCCACGGTCTTTTCGAGCCGAGCCCAGTTGCCGTCGAGCGCTGAGGTGAGGTCGTCCTGGGGAGCTGGCGGCCAGTTGGCCCTCGCCCAGGATGGGCCTTCCGCGTTCTTTTCGACGTCCTGCGGAGGATCCTTCAGACTTTTGAAGAATTCCTGCCACTCGGGATCGACCGAACCGGGGTCTTTTTCATAGCGGGCGTAGAGTCCGTCGATGTAGCTGGCATTCGCGCCCTGCAAGAACGAGGAAAGGGCAAATGCGGCGTTCGCATCCTGGCGAGACATATCGCGTCCTGACGATTTCGGTCATGGCGTAACAGACGGCGCACGCGTTTTTGCCAGGGAGAACAGCCTTTCTCCGGCAAGATCAGCGCGAATTTAAACGTTATCCTATTTATGAGGGAACTTCCCGCCGAAAAGACCAAGACCTGAATCAAGACTTCAACTTTTCGACAAGAGTTTTTCCCAGTCGCGCCGGAGACGGGGAGACGAAGATGCCGGCCGCCTCCATGGCTGCGGTCTTGGATGCGGCGTCGCCCTTGCCGCCGGAAATGATCGCGCCGGCATGGCCCATGCGGCGGCCGGGAGGCGCGGTGACGCCGGCGATAAAGCCGACCACAGGCTTCTTGCGGCCGCGTTTGGCCTCATCGATCAGGAACTGGGCGGCGTCTTCCTCGGCCGAACCGCCGATCTCGCCGATCATCACGATCGAAGTGGTCTTGGGATCGGCCAGGAACATTTCCAGCACGTCGATGAACTCGGTGCCCTTGACCGGGTCGCCGCCGATACCAACCGCGGTGGTTTGGCCGAGGCCTTCCTGGCTGGTCTGGAATACCGCTTCGTAGGTCAGCGTGCCGGAGCGGGAGACGATGCCGACATGGCCCGGCTTGAAAATGTTCGCGGGCATGATGCCGATCTTGCATTCGCCCGCCGTCACAACGCCCGGGCAATTCGGCCCTATGAGCCGGGACTTCGATCCCGATAGCGAACGCCTGACCCGCACCATATCCAGCACCGGAATGCCCTCGGTGATGCAGACGATCAGCGGGATTTCGCTGTCGATCGCCTCGCAGATCGCGTCTGCTGCGCCGGCCGGCGGCACGTAGATCACGCTGGCGTCGGCGCCGGTCGCCTCGCGCGCTTCGCGGACGGTGTCGAACACCGGCAGGCCGAGATGGGTCTGTCCGCCTTTGCCCGGCGAGGTGCCGCCGACCATTTTCGTGCCGTAGGCGATCGCGGCCTCGGAGTGAAACGTGCCGTTCTTGCCGGTGAAGCCCTGCGTAATGACGCGGGTGTTCTTGTCGATCAGAACGGACATTTACGCGACCCCTTTCACGGCCTTGACGATCTTCTGCGCGGCGTCGTCGAGATCGTCGGCGGGCAGAACGTTGAGGCCGGACTCGCGGATGATGGTCTTGCCGGCGTCGACGTTGGTGCCTTCGAGGCGAACCACTAGCGGGACGTTGAGGCCGACCTGCTTTACCGCGGCGACAACGCCATCGGCGATGACGTCGCATTTCATGATGCCGCCGAAGATATTGACCAGGATGCCCTTCACGTTCGGATCTGCGGTGATGATCTTGAAGGCGGCTGCGACCTTGTCCTTGGAGGCGCCGCCGCCAACGTCGAGAAAGTTTGCGGGCGACATGCCGTAGAGTTTAATGATGTCCATGGTCGCCATCGCAAGGCCCGCGCCATTGACCATGCAGCCGATCTGGCCGTCGAGCGCGACGTAGCTCAGATCGAACCTCGACGCCTCGATCTCCTTGGCGTCTTCCTCGTTCTCGTCGCGCAGCGCCACCACATCGGAATGGCGGTATAGCGCGTTGCTGTCGAACGATACCTTGGCATCGAGCACGCGCAGTTCGCCTTGCCTCGTGACGACGAGCGGATTGATCTCCAGCATCGCCATGTCTTTGGCGATGAAGGCATTATAAAGCTGCGCCACCAGCTTCTCCGCCTGCTTGCCGAGATCGCCGCGCAGTCCCAGCGCCTTGGCGACGGTACGGCCGTGATGGCCCATCACCCCTGTGACGGGATCGACCGAGAGGGTCACGATTTTTTCCGGGGTTTTGTGTGCGACGTCCTCGATGTTCACCCCGCCTTCGGTGGAGACCACGAACGAAACTCTGGACGTTTCGCGGTCGACCAGTGCCGAGAGATAGAACTCCTTGTCGATGTCGAAGCCTTCCTCGATGTAAAGACGGTTGACCTGCTTGCCGACAGGACCGGTCTGCAAAGTCACCAGCGTCGCGCCGAGCATCTGGCCGGCAAACTGCTTCACCTCGTCGATCGATCTGGCGAGACGGACGCCACCTTTGTCGCCGGCGGAGCCTTCCTTGAACCTGCCCTTGCCGCGGCCGCCCGCGTGAATCTGGCTTTTGACCACCCAAACCGGACCATCGAGCGTTTTAGCCGCCGCCTCCGCTTCCGATGCCTTCAGCACCGCAACCCCTCGCGAGACCGGCACGCCAAACTCCCGCAGCAACGCCTTGGCCTGATATTCGTGGATGTTCATCTGGATGGTCTCCGACCCGCGGGAAGGACAATTTTGGCAGGAACAATTTTGACCATTTCCGCCGGCCAAGATATGCCCGCCGGAGGGTCGAGGTGGGCAGTCACCTCACGATGGCCTTGCCAGCAGTGAGTTGCCGCATCTGAATTTCGCAATACTGGCCGCACGCGTATCCGTTCCGAACGATACCGAATGGCAGTGGCCGATCAGCCGTCAAGCAGATCGGGCGCGATCTTTTTGCAGGCATCGACGAGTCCCCGAACCGCAGCGACCGATTTGTCGAAGGCTTCCCGGTCCTTGCCCGCCAGTTCAATCTCGACAATGCGCTCGACACCCTTGGCGCCGATCACCACGGGTACTCCGACATACATGTCATCCACGCCGAATTCGCCGTTGAGATAGGCGGCGCAAGGCAGCACACGTTTCTTGTCCCGCAGGAAACTTTCCGCCATCGCGATTGCGGAGGCGGCTGGGGCATAGAACGCCGAGCCGGTCTTGAGCAGATTGACGATCTCGGCGCCGCCGTTGCGGGTACGATCCACGATCTCATCGATGCGGGCCTGTGAGGTCCAACCCATTTTGACGAGGTCCGGCAGCGGAATGCCCGCCACTGTCGAGTACTTCACCAACGGCACCATGCTGTCGCCGTGACCGCCAAGCACGAAGGCTGTCACGTCTTCGACCGAGACGTCGAATTCATCTGCGAGAAAATAGCGGAAGCGTGAGGAGTCCAGCACGCCGGCCATGCCGACTACCTTCTTCGCGGGCAGGTTAGATGCTTTCTGAAGTGCCCACACCATGGCGTCGAGCGGATTGGTGATGCAGATGACGAAGGCATCGGGCGCGTATTTCTTGATGCCGGCGCCGACCTGCTCCATCACCTTGAGATTGATACCGAGCAGATCGTCGCGGCTCATGCCCGGCTTGCGCGGGACACCGGCGGTGACGATGCAGACGCTGGCGCCTTCGAGCGCTTCATAGGAATTGGTGCCGGTCAGCCTGGCGTCGAAGCCATCCACCGGAGAGGACTGGGCGATATCGAGCGATTTGCCCTGCGGAACGCCCTCCGCGATATCGAACATCACGACGTCGCCAAGTTCTTTCAGTCCGATGAGATGAGCGAGCGTTCCTCCGATCTGACCAGAGCCGATCAAGCCAATCTTGTCGCGCGCCATGGAAATTTTGTCCTTTGATGACAAAGAGCAGGGAAGGGAGAATATCGACGGATCGTGGTTAGACCTTTCGTGGGACCTGTTCAAGCGTCGCAACGTGCAACGTCAAGTCTCCACCAGGCCGGTGGCTGTTCCGCTGGCGAGGGAATCGCTGCGACCATGGGCCCTCGCCAGATAGGAGTCCGAGTTCATCTCGATCAGACGCGAGGAGGTGCGTTTGAATTCATTCGCCTCGAAGCCGTCGTTGGCGCGATAGAGCGAAAGCTGATCGCTATCGCTCGACGCCATCAGTTTCACGCCGTTGTCATACAGCGTGTCGATTAGGGCGATGAACCGCTTGGCGGCGTCGCGGTCGTCATAGTCCATCACCGGGATGTGGTCGATCATAAGAGTGTGATAGTCGCGCGCGAGCCGGAGATAGTCGGGCGCCGCAAGTGGCTGCTCGCAGAGATCGGCAAACGAAAACCGGGCCACGCCGTGGGCCGAGCATGGCACGTGCAGAAGGCGGCCCTTGATCGCGATGTCACGCGGCTCGCAGGGCGCGCCGCCGGTCATGAGCGTCCAGGCTCTGTCGAGCGCCGCCTCAGCCTCGGCGTTGGCGGGTGTCAGCCACATCTTGACGCTGGCGAGTTTCTCCATGCGGAAATCAGTGCGGGCGTCGAGACGCAGAACGTCCATACGCTCCTCGATCTGCGCAATGAACGGCAGGAACAGCACGCGATTGAGACCCCCTTCGTAGAGGTTCTCAGGAGGGACGTTTGATGTCGCCACCACGACGGTACCGAGTTCGAACAGCAGCGCGAACAGACGGCCCAGGATCATGGCGTCGGCGATATCGGTGACATGAAATTCGTCGAAGCACAAAAGCCATGCCTGCTCGAAGATAGATGTCGCGGTGAGCTGAACGGCGTCGGCGTCGGCCATCTCACCTCGCGCGATGCTTTGGCGAAAAGCAAAGATGCGCTCATGCACGTCTGTCATGAACTCATGAAAATGGACCCGGCGTTTGTGGGCGACCCGGCTCTCCTGGAAAAACAGGTCCATCAGCATGGTTTTGCCGCGTCCGACGTCACCATGGATATAAAGTCCCTTCGGCGGAGGTTCGTCGTCGGAATGGAACAATTTGTCGAGGAAGCCCGATTTGCCCGCGGGCTTGTAGGTCATGAGCCGCTCGTCCAGCGCGGCAAGTGCTTCCACCGCCCGCGCCTGCGCGGAGTCCGCCTCGATCGCGCCTGACGTGACGAGGGCCTGATAGTGATTCCGGAACGATGTGGGTGACACCGAAAGCATCGGTCGGTTTTCGACTCCTGAGGGACGGAAATACAAGTCGTGGTGAAGATCTTGTGAATCGGCGGTCACGCGCTGAGCGCGTAGGAGTCCTCGACAACGTAAGGGCCGCCGCCGACCGAGGCACGCGAGGAGAACAGCACGAAGCGCTCGGCGGTGAATACCTTGGACGGGAAATAGCCGCGCACCGACAGATAGTTCGCGACGTCGTGGTTGGATGCGTCGCGCAAGCGGGCCAGCGTGACGTGGGGCGTGAACTTGCGGCCCTCGGGATCCAGCCCGCAGCGCCGCATCAGCCGTTCAAGTTCGGCTTGCAATTCGACCAGCGGCGCGCTCGGCTCCACCGAGGCGACGACGGCACGTGGTTTCTTGCCGCCGAAACTCGACAATCCCCGCAGCGTCACGTCGAACGGTTTGCGGTTGATCCGGGGCAGCACCGACGCGATCTCGTTGGCGGAGGCGCCGTCGATATCGCCGATGAAGCGGAGCGTGAGATGGTAGTTTTCGGGGTCGATCCAGCGGGCGCCCGGCAGACCGCCGCGCAAATCGGACAGCGTGCGGCTGATATCGGACGGTATTTCCAGCCCGGTGAACAAACGCGGCATCGCAAAACCCTCGATGCAAGCCTCGAAATCAATCTGGCGACGAATCACCAGTAGCTATTTTTACCGTAGTTCTGTGACCGTGCGAAGCGCGCGGCCGCATGGCGGGTAATTCCTTGCGAGAGCGGGCGCTCACTTGGTTGTCAGTCTTTCTGCTCACGGATAGCGCGGACAAAGGCCTCAACCGTGGGCAGGATATGTTCGACGATAATTGCCACGCCCGCGGCGGTCGGGTGCATGCCGTCGGCCTGATTGAGCCTTGTGTTCGCCGCGACTTTGTCGAGGAAGAACGGATAAAGCGGCACGTCGTATTTCTTGGCGAGATCGGGAAATATTGCATTGAATTGCGCGGCGTACTCGGCGCCGTAATTCGGCGGCGCGACCATGCCGCATAGCAGGACCGCGACATGGCGCGCCTTGAGGCGCTTCAGGATGTCCTCCAGTGCGGCGCGCGTCACTTTGGGATCAATGCCGCGCAGGGCATCGTTTGCGCCGAGTTCAAGGATCACGCCCTGCGTGCCGGTAGGCACTGACCAGTCGAGCCTGTCGAGACCGCCGGACGCGGTATCGCCGGAGACGCCGGCATTGCCGATCGTGACGTTCAGGCCCTTGTCTTTCAACGATTTTTCCAATTGTGCTGGAAATGCGGCGGCGGCCGGGAGTCCGAGGCCGGCGCTTAAGGAGTCGCCGAGCACCACGATCTTGGCGGGGCCATTGGCCGTTTCATCGGCCGCCTGGGCAGGCACTGCCATGGCGATGCCAGCGCCAAGTAGAATCCACGCAAAGGCGCGCATCAACCTCTCGACCGCCGTAAAAGAAATGCCATATGAGCCAGCGTGGTGGTTCAGACGATCTCTCTCATTTTGCTGCGAGTCCTCTAGAGACCTTCTGAACCAAACCACTTTGGAATAATAAGTTTCTAGTGTCCTTCTGAATCCGAAGTTCGCTCGGAACGGTCCGGCGGGGCAGGCGAACTTCGGATTCAGGACACTAGGCATGGACAGTCTCATCGAACCCTCGTTACCGGCCAGTCATTCCCAAAATCTCAGGCCGGACGCCATCACCATTTCCAATGTCAATCTCACACTCGGTAGCGGCGCGGCGCGTGTCCATATTCTGAAAGACATCAGTCTCCGCATTGGCCGTGCCGAAGCGATCGGTTTGATTGGGCCGTCCGGGTCGGGGAAATCCACCCTGCTCATGGTCATGGCGGGGCTGGAACGTCCCGACCGCGGAGAAGTGGTTGTCGATGGCACTCATTTCAATGCTCTCGACGAAGACGGTCTGGCGCGATTTCGCGGACGTCACGTCGGCATCGTGTTTCAGTCCTTTCATCTGATCCCGACCATGACGGCGCTGGAGAATGTCGCCGTGCCGCTCGAACTCGCTGGCGCGCCGAACGCATCGGCGCGCGCAGCGAGCGAGCTGGATGCGGTCGGTCTCGGCGCGCGGCTGCATCATTATCCGACGCAGCTCTCGGGTGGCGAGCAGCAACGCGTGGCGCTGGCACGGGCGTTCGCGCCTGATCCGGCAATTCTCGTCGCCGACGAGCCGACCGGCAATCTGGATGAGGTGACCGGCCAGCAGATCGTCGATCTCCTGTTCGCCAAGCATGCCGAGCGCGGTATGACGCTGGTGCTGGTGACTCATGATAGCGCACTCGCGCAACGCTGCGACCGCGTGGTGAAGCTACGCTCGGGACGTATCGACGAGGCAGGTCGATGACTCATCAGCCATCATTGGGGATCTGCGGTAGGCTAAAAACACGTCATCGGTGCGCCCGGTCCGTGTTCATGGACTCCAGAACCGCGCGCTTCTTTCGCACTCGTGAATGCACAATGGCGCTTCGCGCATGACGACAAACAGGACCCGCGGGCTGCTTCTTCCACTGCGTTTGGCGTTGCGCGAACTGCGCAGCGGGCTGCGTGGCTTCTATGTCTTCATCGCCTGCATCGCGCTCGGCGTCATGACGATTGCCGGCGTCGGTTCCGTGGCATCCAGTCTGTCGGATGGGCTGGCGCGCGAGGGCCGCACGCTGCTTGGCGGCGATGTTTCGTTTTCGTTGATCCAGCGCGAGGCGAAGCCGGACGAGATCGCCTTCCTGCGTGCGCGAGGAACGGTCTCGGTGGCGGCGACGCTGCGCGCGATGGCGCGCGCGACGGACGGCAGGCTGGCGCTGATCGAACTGAAGGCGGTTGATCGGGCCTATCCCATGCTCGGCGCGCTGGCGCTGGAGCCGGACATCCCGATGTCCGATCTGTTCGCCGAACGTGAGGGGGTATTCGGCGCGGCCGTCGACCAGGCTCTCCTGGCGCGACTGGATCTTAAGATTGGCGATCGTCTCACGGTCGGCAGCGCCACCTTCGAGATCCGCAGCGCGGTTGACGCCGAGCCCGACAAACTAGCTGGCGGTCTTGGGCTCGGACCGCGCTTCCTGGTCAGCATTGATGGTTTGCGCGCCGCGGCATTGCTTCAGCCCGGCAGTTTGGTGCGCTGGATTTACCGGGTCCGGCTTGCGGGCAATAGTGCGGATGACAGGGCGGCGACGGCGCTGGCCGATGCCGCGCGGGCGGCGTTGCCGGAGGCAGGCTGGGACATCCGCAGCCGCAACAACGCCTCGCCGCAACTTGAGCGGAGCATCTTGCGGTTTACGCAGTATCTGACGCTGGTCGGGCTTGCCGCCTTGCTGGTGGGGGGCGTCGGCGTCGGCAATGCCGTCAAGAGCCACATCGACCGGCGGCGCGACATCATTGCGACGTTCAAGGCAGTGGGTGCGACCGGACGCGACGTGTTTGCGATCTATCTAACTCAAATCATGGTGCTGGCCGCTCTCGGCTCACTTGCCGGTCTTGTGATCGGTGCGACGCTGCCTTTTATCATTGTCGGCGCGTTCGGCGATCTGCTCCCGCTGCCGGTCGTTCCGGCGTTGCACCCCGATGAATTGGCGTTGTCGGCGGTATATGGCCTGTTGACGGCGTTGGCGTTCGGCATGTGGCCGCTAGCACGGGTTCATGACATTCCGGTTGCGGCCTTGTTTCGCGACACCATTGCTCACGAAGTCCTTCGGCCGAAGACCCGCTACCTTGTCTTGATGATGCTTCTGATCGCAACGTTGGCCGGGATCGCTATTGGTCTAGCCTACGACAAGCGGGTGGCTCTGGTGTTCGTGGCGGCGTCGGCGATCGTGTTTGTGTTGTTGCGCGGCATCGCCTCCGGGTTGATGGCGCTGGCGCGGCGGCTGCCGCGATCCCGGATCACCATGCTGCGGCTTGCGGTTTCAAACATCCATCGTCCGGGAACGTTGACGCCGTCCGTGGTGCTTTCGCTCGGCCTTGGTCTCGCCGTTCTGGTCACGATCACCCAGATCGACGGCAATCTGCGGCGGCAGTTCTTGGCGTCGTTGCCAGAGCGTGCCCCTTCATTGTACTTCATCGATATCCCGTCGTCGGTATCGGATCGGTTCGACGATTTTCTCAAGCGGCTGACTCCGCAGGCGATCGTGGAGGACGTGCCGATGCTGCGCGGGCGCATCGTCGCGGCGCGCGGCGTCAAAGCGGAAGACCTGAAACCCTCCCGCGATGCTCAATGGGTGCTGCATAGTGATCGCGGCCTGACCTACACTGGCGACGTGCCAAAGGGATCGAAGGTCGTAGAGGGCGAGTGGTGGGGGCCGGACTATGACGGGCCGCCGCTGGTGTCGTTTGAGAAGAAGCTCGCCGACGGGCTCGGGCTCAAGATCGGCGACACCGTCGTCGTGAATGTGCTCGGTCGCGACATCACGGCTACCATCAGCAACATGCGCAGCGTGGACTGGCAGAGCCTTGGCATCAATTTCGTGTTGGTGTTCTCGCCCAATGCCTTTCGCGGCGCGCCGCATACCCATATCGCGACCCTGACCGAGATGCATCACGGCGCCGCGGAAGATGCCGCGATCATCAAGGCTGTGGCCGACGCGTTCCCGATGGTGACGAGCGTGCGGGTTCGCGAGGCCCTCGAAACCATCGGGGCGGTCGTTACCAACCTGGTCATGGCGATCCGTGGCGCCAGCGCCGTCACCCTGGTCTCGGCGATCCTCGTCCTTGGCGGTGCGCTGGCGGCCGGCCATCGCCACCGCGTCTATGACGCCGTGATTCTGAAAACCCTCGGCGCCACGAGGTCGCGGCTGCTTGGCGCCTACACGCTCGAATACCTCATGATCGGTGCCGCCACCGCGGTGTTCGGCATGGCGGCTGGTTCGCTTGCCGCGTGGCTGATCGTGACGCGGTTGATGACGCTCGGTTTCGAATGGCAGGCCGGCAGTGCGGCTATCGTGGTAGGTGCCGCACTGATTGTCACAGTCGCGTTAGGACTGGCCGGCACGCTGATGGCACTCAATCAGAAGCCGGCCTCGGTATTGAGGAATTTGTAACAAGATGTAGCGATTTTCATGGCGATCTCCTACCGGGAGCAGGTGGTTGGGGTCCTTGCGAGTTTTTTGCGCATCGCTCCCCTGGGTGAGGCCCCGAGCCTCTATTATCGGAGGGCGACATTCAGCCGCGCATGGAAGCTTGCGGCTAATGTGTTAGTTTCCCACATATGGGTTCGGTAGGACGCTGGTCCTGATGACCAAAAACCAATATCAGCAGGCCATGTATCCGAGACAGATTTGTACTGGTATCTTGCGATGCCAGCTAACCACGGGAATTCGACCATGTCGGACTTAGACCGCAACCATGCCACTCCGTTTGGCCGGACCGCCGGGCGCGTTGATACCGCGGCCGTCGATGCCGGTCTGCGGTCCTATATGCTCAAGATCTACAACTACATGTCGATCGGCCTCGCCATCACTGGCCTGGCCGCGCTTGGCGTCTACATGGCGGCCGTCACCAACGATCCATCGGGCGCAGCCGCTCAGATCGGAAACGCTTACCTGACGCCGTTCGGCTACGCGATGTTTGTGAGCCCGTTGAAGTGGGTTTTCATCCTCGCGCCGCTGGCGATGGTTTTCGTCATCTCCTTTGGCATCAACCGGCTTAAGCCTGCGACCGCGCAGCTGTTGTTCTGGGCGTTCTCGGCGTTGATGGGCCTGTCGCTGTCCTCGATTTTTCTGGTGTATACTCACACCTCGATCGTGCGGGTGTTCTTCATCACTGCGGCCTCGTTCGGCGCGCTGAGCTTGTTCGGCTATACCACCAAGCGTGACATGAGCGGCATGGGCTCATTCCTGCTCATGGGCCTGTTCGGCATCATCATCGCCAGTCTGGTGAATCTCTTCATCGCAAGCTCGGCGTTGCAGTTTGTGGTGTCTGTCGTCGGCGTGCTGGTGTTCGCGGGTCTGACCGCTTACGATACCCAGCGGCTGAAGAATGACTACATCTACGGCTATGCGTCGCAGGGCGGAGAAATCGCGGAACGCGCGGCGATAACCGGCGCGCTGTCGCTCTATCTGAACTTCATCAACCTGTTCACGCTGCTCTTGCAGTTGCTCGGACAGCGCGAGTAGGCATGATTCCGAAAAGCGGTCGTTCGATTTTGGATCAGATCATGCCTCACGGTCATGATCCGGAAAAGTGGTCTTCCGGTTTTCGGATCAGATCATGCCAAAATTGAACGGCCCGATAATCTGATACGCGAAGCCCCGGCCAAGGTCGGGGCTTTTTCTTTGTGCTTTAAGATATCTTCAGGCGTTGGACTCGAACGATATCCGCGTCCGCTTATATGCCCCTCATGCGCCCGCATGACATCCTGATGCTTGATGCCGCCGGATTGTATTGCAAACCTGGCGGCTTCCATATCGATCCGGTACGGCCGGTGGATCGCGCGGTCATCACTCACGGTCATTCCGATCATGCCCGTCCGGGCCACAGGGCGGTGCTGGCGACGCAGGAAACGCTCGACATCATGCGGCTGCGTTACGGCGATGATTTCGCGGGCTCTACGCAGGCGATTTCCTATGGGCAAGAGATCAGGCTGGGCGATGTCTCGATCACGTTTCATCCCGCGGGGCACGTGCTGGGCTCGGCGCAGATCGCGGTCACGCATGGTGGCGTCCGGATCGTCGCCTCCGGCGACTACAAGGACGTGCATGACCCGACCTGCACGCCGTTCGAGGTAGTTCAGTGTGATGTCTTCATCACGGAGGCCACGTTCGGGCTGCCGGTGTTTCGTCATGGCGATCCTGCTTCGGAAGTAGGCAAGCTGCTGGCTTCGGTCGCGCTGTTTCCGGAGCGTGCGCATCTGGTTGGCGCCTATTCACTTGGCAAGGCGCAGCGCGTGATCGCGCTGGTCCGCGATGCCGGTTACGGCGCACCGATCTATCTGCACGGCGCGATGAACAAAGTTACGCACTACTATCAAAGTCGCGGCATCGGGCTTGGTGATCTGAGGCCGGTCAAGGGGATGAAGAAAGCCGATCTTGCCGGCACCATCACCCTCGCGCCGCCCTCGGCTACGGCCGATCTCTGGACCCGGCGATTTCCAGATCCGGTGACGGCGTTTGCGTCAGGCTGGATGCGAGTTCGTGCGCGGGCGCGGCAACGTGGTGCCGAATTGCCGCTGGTCATTTCGGATCATGCCGACTGGGCGGGATTGACCCGCACCATCGCCGCGACAGGTGCGGGTGAGATCTGGGTGACGCATGGCCAGGAAGATGCGCTCGTGCATTGGTGCACGACGCAGGGACTCGTTGCGCGTCCGCTCGCGCTGGTCGGCTATGGTGATGAGGACCTCGAGGAGGAGGAGGTGGTGAGCTTCTCCGGCGGAGAATACGGCTTATGAATCGCTTCGCCGAACTTCTCGACCGCCTCGCCTACGAGCCCGGCCGCAACAACAAGCTGCGGCTGATCACCGCGTATTTTCGCGAAACGCCGGACCCTGATCGCGGCTACGCGCTGGCCGCACTCACCGGCGCATTGTCGTTCAAGCACGCCAAGGCGGGTCTGGTCCGCGACCTGATTGCCGCGCGCGCCGATCCGGTGCTGTTCGCGCTGTCCTATGATTACGTCGGCGATCTTTCCGAGACCGTGGCGCTCATGTGGCCACAACAACAAGCTCTGGATGCTCAATCCGCTCTCTCTTCTGCTGGCGGGAGATGGAACGAGCAGGCGAGTGGCGAAGGTCACATTCGTAAATCACCTTCCCCGACACTCACCGAGGTCGTCACCACGCTGCGCACGCTCGGCAAGGCCGAACTGCCAGCGCAACTTGCACGCTGGCTCGACGAACTGGACGAAACCGGGCGCTGGGCGCTCTTGAAACTTGTCACCGGCGCCATGCGTATCGGCATCTCCGCCAGGCTTGCCAAGACCGCAGCGGCTGCGCTTGGCTGCAAAGACGTTCACGATGTCGAATTGATCTGGCCCGGTCTCGCGCCGCCTTACCTCGATCTATTCGCATGGCTCGAGGGTTGCGGCGACAAACCGGTCAATCGCGACCCCGCGCCGTTTCGACCGGTAATGCTGGCGCACGCGATCGAGGATGCCGATTTTGTGCGTCTGGATGCGGCCGAATTCATTGCCGAGTGGAAATGGGACGGAATCCGGGTGCAGGCGGTGAGCGGTTGCGACGAGCATGGCAATGTCGCGGCGCGGCTCTATTCGCGCACGGGCGAGGACATCACCCACAGTTTTCCCGATTTGCTGCCGTCGCTGCGGCTGGTGGATTCTTCTGGAGTGACGCTTGACGATTCCCGAGAACCGCTTCGCACTTTTCGGCATCAAGCGTTCGCCATCGACGGCGAGTTACTGGTGGTGCGGGATGGACGGGTGCAATCGTTCAACGTTCTGCAACAGAGGCTGAACCGCAAAGCGGTGACGCCCAGGCTGATGAAGGAATTTCCGGTCCATCTGCGAGCTTACGACCTGCTCGACGACGGCGACAACGATCTGCGTGAGTTGCCGTTCGAAGATCGGCGGCGGCGGCTTGTTGATTTCATCGCTGCCCTCGGCGACCCGCGCATCGACCTGTCGCCGCGAGTCCCCTTTACGACCTGGGGCGAATTGGCGGCAGCCCGCGCCGACCCCGCCGCCGCCGGCGCGGATGCCGACGCCATCGAAGGTATCATGCTGAAACGTCGTGACGCGCCATATCTGCCGGGGCGTCCCAAGGGCCTTTGGTGGAAGTGGAAGCGCGATCCGCATATCATCGATGCCGTCCTGATGTATGCGCAGCGCGGCCACGGCAAGCGATCGTCCTATTACTCCGATTACACCTTTGGGGTCTGGACCGGGGGGGAGGAGGGCGAGCAGCTGGTACCCGTCGGCAAGGCCTATTTCGGCTTCACCGATGAGGAATTGCTTCAGATCGACCGTTTCGTCCGCCGCAACACCACCGAGAGTTTCGGCCCGGTGCGCCATGTCTTGCATGAGCCCGATCAGGGGCTGGTGCTGGAAATCGCCTTTGAGGGCTTGCAGCGTTCGGCCCGGCACAAATCAGGAGTGGCGATGCGCTTTCCGCGGATTAACCGACTGCGCTGGGACAAGCCGCCCCGCGAGGCGGATCGGTTGGAGACGCTGGAGCGGATGCTGGTTTCCGAGGCCGCCGCATCAACCGGCGCTAGAGCATGATCCCGAAAAGTGGAAACCGGTTTTCGGGATCATGCTCGATCAAAAAGTTAAGGTTAGAGTCTGATTCAACGCCGTTGAACCAGACTCCAACGGCCATTGACGGCAAAGCGGTGGTTCCCCATCTGCCCCACACTGATTATGTTGCGCGGGTTCTTGTCCCCGCGGGAGAGCCTCAATGCCGAATGACGACACCCGGAACTTGCGGGCCAGCCCCGACAGCCTGTCGCGTTTCCTCGGCGGCTCGCCGCTGGCGGTTGCGTTTCGTCTGATTTTGCTATCGACGCTGGTCGGCGTCATGCTCGCGGCGATCGGCTTCGATCCCTGGAATATCGTGCAAAGCATTCGCCTGCTGGTCGAACGCGTCTGGGACCTCGGCTTTGATGCGATCAATGGATTGTGGCGCTACTTCCTGCTGGGTGCCGTCATCGTGATCCCGGTCTGGCTGCTGTCGCGCGTGTTCGGCGCGCCGCGCGGGCGTTAGAGCATGATCCCGAAAAGTGGGAAGCGGTTTTCGAATAAGATCATGCTCAATAAAAGAGCATGATCCCGAAAAGTTTTCGGCTCAGATCGTCTCGATCAAACGGCCGGTTAGTCTAGGTCGGCCAGTCTTCCGCCGTAATGTCCGCGGCGTCAGTGCCGATGACGTCCGATAGCGAGTCGCGTCCGGTCCGCAGCAACGTCGAGGTCAGATCGTTCTTGATGTCGTCGATCAGTCCGAGACCCTTGTAGACCAGGGATGAATAAAGCTGGATCAAGGTGGCGCCGGCGCGAATCTTGGTCAGTGCGGCGCCGCCTGAGTCGATGCCGCCGACGCCGACAAGCGGAAATGCGCCTTCCGCCCGCACATAAGTTTCCGCCACCATCCGGGTCGACAGCCGGAACAGCGGCCGCCCCGACAACCCGCCCTGTTCTTTCGCGCGCGATTGATCGCGCAGGGTCGAGGGCCGCGCCAAGGTGGTGTTGCCGACGATCATACCGTCGGCACGGCGTGAGCGTGCGATGTGAACGACGTCGTCGAGCTCCGCCAGCGTCAGGTCGGGCGCGATCTTGAGCAGCACCGGCGTGTCGCCGGCATTCTGTCGGACACGCTCGCGGGCGTCGATCACCTTCGCCAGTAGTTCGTCGAGCGCCGCCGCCTGTTGCAGGTTGCGCAGGCCGGGGGTGTTGGGCGACGACACGTTCACGGTGAAGTAGCTTGCCACCGGGGCAAAGATTTCGATCAGCCTGACATAGTCGGCGATGCGGTTGGCCGAGTCCTTGTTGGCGCCGATGTTGACTCCAACGATGCCGCCGGAATGCGCGCGGGCCGCGAGCCGGCGAAGCACGATGTGGGCGCCGTCGTTGTTGAATCCCATGCGGTTGATGACGCCCTCGTCGCGTTCAAGCCGGAAGACGCGGGGGCGCGGATTGCCGGGCTGTGCTCTCGGCGTCACCGAACCGATCTCCACGAAGCCGAATCCGAGCTTCAGCAGTGCGTCCGGAACCTCGGCGCTCTTGTCAAAGCCGGCGGCCAGGCCGATCGGGTTAGGAAAATTCAGGCCGAAGGCGCGAACCGCGAGCTTCGGGTCGTCGGCGCGCTGGCGTATCGGCGGCAGGAGCCGCAATCCCTGTATCGCCATGCGATGCGCGTCTTCGGGATCGAACCAGCGCAACAGCGGCAGCGAGAAGTTGTCGAAGGCGCGTATCACGGCGCAAGCTCCGGAATATCGTGATATCCGTCCGGTCGCGCGGGCATGTCCAACACTGTTGTGACATGGCGCAGATCGAGCTCGCCATAGAGATGCGGAAACGGTTCGCCGCCGCGCGAGATTTCCCAGCGCAGCGCAGCGCCCAGCGCATCGGCATCGATCGCGATCAGGAGCAGATCGGTTTGGCCAATGAAGTGCTTGCGAGCCGTGCCTTCGAGCTGGGACGCGGTGGAAAAATGGATGAACCCGTCACGAGAATCGTCGGCGCTGCCGCGAAAAACGCCGTGCCGCTCGGCCTCCCGCCAGGCCGAAGCAGGACAGATTTTGTAGATCGTGCGCACGCGTGTCCTGAGCCCGTCGTTGCGCTCTCATGATACCGAAAAAGCGCATAACCCCACTACCGCTCGCTTAAATTGTAGCGGATCCTGCGTGACCGTATCGGTGGCTCGCTCGCACTTCAAGAGCCGCATTTTATCCTCGGCGCAATTGCAGGCTCGCGCCCGTTGAGGTAATAATTCCTAATCTTTGACAGAATTCACCGCCGCGGAAATCAGGACGCGCCACATGGTCATGCTGACACACGCCCAGATATGGACCGCGCTGGATCGTCTTGCTGAGCGCGCCGGCCTATCGCCGTCTGGCCTTGCGAGAAAGGCAGGGCTCGACCCGACCACCTTCAACAAATCGAAACGCATCACTGGCGACGGGCGCGAGCGATGGCCTTCGACCGAATCGGTGGCCAAAGCGCTTGCCGCGACCGACACCGCGATCGACACCTTCGTGCAGTTCATTGAAGATTCGGCACGCGCCGCGCAGGCCGTGCCGTTGCTCGGTTTCGCCGAGGCCGGCGCCGGCGGCTATTTCGACGACGGCGGCTTTCCTGTCGGCAAGGGTTGGGACGAGGTGGGTCTGCCTTCCGTCCAAGACGAACACGCCTATGCGCTGGAGATTTCCGGCGACTCGATGAAGCCCGCTTATCGCGACGGCGATGTCATCGTGGTCTCGCCGGGGACGCCGATCCGGCGTGGCGATCGCGTGGTGGTGAAGACGAGGGACGGCGAGGTGATGGTGAAAGAACTCAAACGCCGGACCGCGAAGATGATTGAATTGCAATCGCTCAATCCAAGCCATGCCAACCGCACGCTGCCCGCTTCCGATGTGGAATGGATCGCGCGAATCGTGTGGGCGAGCCAATAACCACTTCGTCCTCCCCGCAACCACGGGGAGGGGGCATGTTGCGGTTGCAGCAGTTTAATCGACCTACGCTGCCGCGCCGTCCTTCTTGTTCTGACGATTCTTGACGAGATCGTCGACCACGGCAGGATCGGCGAGCGTCGTGGTGTCGCCGAGGCTGGACGGCTCATCCTCGGCAATCTTGCGCAGAATGCGGCGCATGATCTTGCCGGAACGGGTTTTCGGCAGGCCCGGCGCAAACTGGATCAGGTCGGGCGAAGCGATCGGGCCGATGTCCTTCCGCACCCACGCGACCAGTTCCTTGCGCAGCGTCTCACTCGGCTCGACGCCCTTCATCAGAGTGACGTAAGCGTAGATGCCCTGGCCCTTGATGTTGTGGGGATAGCCGACCACGGCGGCCTCCGACACACTCTCATGCGCGACCAGCGAGCTTTCGACTTCCGCTGTGCCCATGCGATGGCCGGAGACGTTAATGACGTCATCGACGCGGCCGGTGATCCAGTAATAGCCGTCGGCGTCGCGGCGGCAGCCATCGCCGGAGAAGTACTTGCCCTTGTAGGAGGAGAAGTAGGTCTGCTCGAAGCGGGCGTGATCGCCATACACCGTGCGCACCTGGGCCGGCCAGGATCTCGCGATGCACAGGTTGCCGCTGCACTCGCCTTCCAGAACTTTGCCGTCGGCATCGACGATCTCGGGGACGATTCCGAAGAACGGCTTGGTCGCGGAGCCGGGCTTCTGCGCGATTGCGCCCGGCAGGGCCGAGATCATGATGCCGCCGGTTTCGGTTTGCCACCAGGTATCAACCACCGGGCAGCGATTGTCGCCGACCACGCGGTGGTACCATTCCCAGGCTTCCGGATTGATCGGCTCTCCGACCGAGCCGAGCAGGCGCAGGCTTGCGCGCGAGGTTTTCTTCACCGGTTCGTCGCCCGCCTGCATCAAGGCGCGGATCGCGGTCGGGGCAGTGTAGAAGATGTTGACCTTGTGCTTGTCGATCACATTCCAGAACCGGGACGTGTCCGGATAGTTCGGCACGCCCTCGAACATCATCGTGGTCGCGCCGTTCGCCAGCGGCCCGTAGAGAATGTAGCTATGGCCGGTAACCCAGCCGACGTCGGCTGTGCACCAGTAGATGTCGCCGTCGTGATAATCGAACACGTACTGGTGCGTCATCGCCACGAAGATCAGATAGCCGGCGGTGGTGTGCAGTACGCCCTTGGGCTGCCCGGTCGAGCCCGAGGTGTAGAGAATGAACAGCGGGTCTTCCGCGTTCATCGGCTCGCACGGGCATTCACTTTCGACCACGGCGGCAGCTTCATGATACCAGACGTCTCGCGTTGGGTTCATGTTGACCTGGCCACCGGTACGCTTGACGACGATCACCCAGTCGACTTCGCCGTTGACCTTCTCGATCGCGGTATCGACGTTGGCCTTCATCGCGATGGTGCGACCGCCGCGCAGGCCCTCGTCTGAGGTGATGATGACGCGAGATTTGCAATCGCGCAGGCGGCCTGCGATTGAATCGGGCGAGAAGCCGCCGAACACCACCGAGTGGATCGCGCCTATTCGCGCGCAGGCAAGGATCGCGTAGGCCGCTTCCGGAATCATCGGCAGGTAGATGGTGACGCGGTCGCCCTTCTCGACGTTGCGCAGCCGCAGGATATTGGCCATCTTGCAGACTTCGTCGTGCAGTTCGCGATAGGTAATGTGTCGGGACTGCGAGGGATCGTCGCCTTCCCAGATGATCGCGGTCTGGTCGCCGCGTTTTTCCAGATGCCGGTCGATGCAGTTGTAGGCGGCGTTGAGCACGCCGTCCTCGAACCATTTGATCGAGACCTTGCCGAGTTCGAACGAGGTATTCTCGACCTTGGTGAATGGCTTGATCCAGTCCACGCGCTTAGCTGCCTCGGACCAGAATCCGTTCGGATCCTTGATCGAGCGCGCGTACATCTCCCGATATTTGGCGTCGTCGATCCAGGCCCGCTTGGCCCAATCCGCGCTTACGTCATAAATCTTGTCGGACATGTTTTTGCTCCACCGCAGGACCCTGGCCCGGAACCAGGCAGATCCATCTTCACCGTTGCGACGATTATGCGTCGCGGCTTGGTACGGCGACAAGCCGTCAGGTTGAATTCTCATTCAACTGTGTTGAGTTCAGAATCCAGCCTGGAGCACCTGGCGTCACCCGCCTTTATAGCCCGCCCAACTTGCAGACCAGCTTCCATTCCGCCGGCGTGACCGGCTGCACCGAAAGGCGGGAGTATTTGACCAGCGCCATGTCGGTCAGGCGCTTGTCTGCCTTGACGGCGGCGATCGTCACCGGTGTCTTCAGCGGCTTGTCCGCCTTGATGTCGACGCAGACGAACTTGCCGGTCTTGTCGGTGGGGTCAGGATAGGCCTCGCGGATGATTTCGGCGATGCCGACAATCTCCTTGCCTTCATTGGAATGATAGAAGAACGCCATGTCACCTTTTTTCATGGCGACAAGGTTCTGCCGCGCTGTGAAGTTGCGCACCCCGGTCCAGGCTTCGCCCTTGGCGCCCTTCGCCACCTGCTGCTCCCACGACCAAGCCGAAGGCTCTGATTTCACCAGCCAGTACGCCATCGCTATCCCTCCGCCCGGAACGGCCGCGTCAGCAGATTGTCGATGGCGCCATCGATCGTCAATCGGCCGGCGAGAATAGCCGCGACCGCCTGTGCGACCGGCATCTCCACGTCGTGGGCGGTCGCCAGCTCGAGCAGCGCCGGCGCGGTGAGCGCGCCTTCGCTGAGTTTGTCGCACGGCGCTTGCTCGCCGCGCCCCAGCGCGATACCGAGCGAGAAATTGCGCGACTGGGGGCTCGAACAGGTGAGGATGAGATCGCCGAGACCCGACAGGCCGGCAAGCGTTTCGCTGCGTCCGCCGCACGCGCATCCGAGGCGGACCAGCTCGCTGAACCCGCGCGTGGTCAGCGCCGCCAGCGCCGACGCTCCGAGTTGTTTACCGACGACGATTCCGGCCGCGATCGCCAGGACGTTTTTGGCAGCGCCGCCGATCTCGACGCCCCGTACGTCCGTCGTATGATAGGGACGGAAGGCGGCCGAGCCGAGCGCGTGAACCAGCGCGACCGCCAACGCATCGTCCTTCGCCGCCAACGTCACGGCTGTCGGCAGCCCCCTTGCCACGTCGTCGGCAAAACTCGGTCCGGACAGGATCGCAGGGACGGCATGAGGAGCGGCTTCTTCGATCACCTCGGTCATGAAGCGCCGCGTGCCATGCTCGATGCCTTTGGCGCTGGCGATCACGGGCGTCCCGGGGGGGAGATGCGGGGCCAGTGCGGCGATCGCCGTGCGCGAGTTTTGCGCTGGCACCGCGATCACGACGATGTCGGCGCGGCCGGCGGCGGCGATGTCATGCGACACGATGATGCTGCGGTCGAGCGGAATGCCAGGCAGGCGCGGATTGTCCCGCGTTGCCGAGATCTTGGCTGCGATCGCCGCATCGCGTGCATGCAGCGTCACTTGCCGTCCAGCGCGCGCGGCGGCGCCGGCCAGCGCCGTGCCCCAGGCGCCGGCGCCGATGACCGAAACACGGTTGAGAGATCTCATCGCGACAACGCCTTCAAAATCCGGCGCGGGTATTGGCGAAGCCTGCCGGCGCCTGCGCGCTGGCATCGAGCAGCCAGCGGGCGCGCGGAGGAGTTTCAAGCGTGTCGGTCAAACCCGCCGCTAGGCGTTCGGCACCGGCCCATGCGATCATCGCGCCATTATCGGTGCAAAGCGTGGGCGGGGGGATGATGAGTGCGGTTTGTGCCCTGGCGGCGACGCTCTCGAGCGCAGCGCGGATCGCCTGATTGGCGGCGACACCACCGGCGGCGACCAGTGCGCGCGGCATACCGAACCGCTCTTGAAACAGCTTGAGGCCGACGCCAAGCCTGTCCGCTGTCGCTTCCAGTACGGCGGCCTGAAATCCGGCGCAGAGATCGCTGATGTCTTGCGGCTCCAAGGGATTGATTCGACCGATCTCGTTACGCACGGCCGTCTTCAGCCCGGAGAGTGAGAAATTGGCGTCGGGACGCCCGAGCATCGGCCGCGGAAAATTGAACCGCGTCGCATCACCGCTCGCCGCGGCGTGCTCGACCTGCGGGCCGCCGGGGTAGGGCAGGCCAAGCATCTTCGCAACCTTGTCGAAGGCTTCGCCCATAGCATCATCGACCGTGGTGCCGAGCCGCACATAGTTGCCGACGCCGAGCACCGCGACGATCTGGGTATGCCCGCCGGAGGCGAGGAACAGGCAATAGGGAAATTCCAGCGCGTCGGTCAGCCGCGGCGTTAGCGCGTGGGCTTCGAGATGGTTGACCGCGATCAGCGGCGTGCGATGAACGAGGGCGATCGCCTTGGCCGTGGTCAGCCCCACGATGACGCCGCCGATCAGGCCCGGACCGGCTGCGGCCGCGACCCCCGACAGCCGCGGGAATCCGACGCCTGATTCCTTCATCGCGCTGGCGACGATGCCGTCGAGCAGTTCGACATGGGCGCGGGCCGCGATTTCGGGAACCACGCCGCCATAGGGGGCATGTTCTCCGGTCTGGGACCGTACGATATTGGAAAGAATCCGCGCGCTGCCGTCCGCCTGGCGTTCGACCACGGCGGCTGCGGTTTCATCGCAGGTGGTCTCGATTCCCAGCACCAGCATCGGCGTGTTGTACCTAGACTAGATATGGCCCTTGCGCTATCGGGCAAACCAGCGTTTCCCTTTCCTTACGGCGTAGCATTATGAGGTCTTGGCGTGCAATCCTCGGATGAGACAGACATTCTGGCAACGATCGGCACCCGGGGCAGCCCGCTGGCGCAGGCGCAGGCCCATGAGGTGCGCGACCGGCTGGCGCGGGCGCATCAGGTGGCGCCCGAGCGGATCGCCATCAAGACCATCCGCACCTCGGGCGACGCCATTCAGGACCGGCCGCTGTTCGATGTCGGCGGCAAGGGACTTTTTACCAAGGAAATAGAGGAAGCCCTGCTTGCCGGCAGCATCGACTTTGCGGTGCATTCGTCCAAGGACGTGCCGACATTTCTGCCCGACGAGACCTGGTTGCCCGCATTTCTGCCGCGCGAGGACGTGCGCGACGTCTTCATCAGTCCACGCGCAGCGTCTTTGGACGATCTTCCGGCGGGTTCGACCGTCGGGACCGCGTCGCTCCGGCGGCAGGCCATGGTGCTGCGGTTACGCCCCGACCTGAAGGTCAATACACTGCGCGGCAATGTCGAGACCCGATTGCGCAAGCTTGACGCCGGGGAGGCCGACGCCACGTTGTTGGCGCTGGCCGGTTTGAATCGGCTCGGATTGCAGGACAAGGCGACGCGCATTCTCGAGACAGAGGAATTCCTGCCGGCGGTCGGGCAGGGCGCTATCGCGATCGAATCGCGCCGTGACGACGACCGCATCAACGCGTTTGTGAAGGCCATCGGCGACTCTGAAACGGAAGTGGCGCTGAGCGCCGAGCGCAGTTTTCTGGCTTTGCTCGATGGCTCCTGCCGTACGCCGATCGGCGGTCATTGTCGGGTGAACGGCGACCGCATTCACTTCCGCGGTCTCATCATTTCTCCTGATGGCACGGAATCCTATGAAACCGTGCGTGAGGGGATACGTGCGGATGCGGTCGCGCTTGGGGCGGACGCCGCGCATGAACTGCGCGAGCGCGCTGGCGAAAAGTTCTTCACCCTGTTCGCCGGAGCGTGAGGCGTGGCGGTTCTCGTCACACGGCCTGAACCGGACAATGAAACCACGGCGGCGGCGCTCCGTGCGATGGGGCGCGAAGTTTTGTTGTCGCCGGTGTTGCGCCTCGAGCCGATTGCTTTTGAAATCGAGCAGGATGCAAATTATGGCGCGGTCGTCGTGACCAGCGCTAACGCACTGCGCGCGCTCGCCGTTCATCCGGGAAGGGAATCGCTGCTGAAACTGGCCGGTTTCGCGGTCGGCGATCATACCGCCAACGCCGCGCGCCAGGCGGGTTTTCAGGATGTGGTGGCGGCAGGCGGAGATGCCGCGGCGTTGTGCGAACTCATTGTGGAGCGTGTCCGCGCGAAACGTCTGACAAAGGGTACCAGGATTCTTTATCTCGCTGCGGCTGATCGCTCATGCGATCTCGCCGGGAAGCTCGAAGGGCACGGTTTAACTGTCGTGACGACAACATGTTACCGGATGGTGCCGGTGGCGAGCCTGTCTCGCGAGGTTTGTGACGCGTTTGCTTCGCATCGGATATCGGCGGTGCTGCATTATTCTCGCCGCAGCGCCCGCGCGTTCCTGGATGGCGTCCGCATCGGCGGCGTCGAAATATCGGCTTTGGCGGTCCCACAATGTTGCATTTCTGGCGCCGTTGCCGCGATTCTGCGGGATGCCGGCGCCTCCCATGTAGCGGAGGCGAGCGCCCCGGCCGAAGAAGCTGTACTGGAGGCGCTGGATTGTGCGTTGCGGTCGCTATCGCAGTAAGACGTGCGTTACGCAGATAATCGGGGTAAATAGGGGGAGGGGTTTGGAATCTGATACTCGATGTGTCGCTGCAATGGGGAACCGTGACGATGGCAGATGACAAGCATAACGACGCCTCCCAGGAGGGAAATTCACGCCCGCTTTCCGCAGGCGCTGAAACGACTGAAATCGCCGAGACGGCAGAGCATGCCGCCCCAACGGACGCGGGTGAAGCAGGCGATCAACAGGCCGGACGCTGGCCGTCCATCTCGGTCGCAAATGACACGCAAGATGACACTCACCAGGATCGAGGCTGGCAGGATCAGTCGTCGACCGAAGACCTTGAGGCCAACCGTATTTCCGGGACCTCGGACGATGCCGGTTCCGCTTCGGGTGAAGCGGCTGATCATCAGCCTTTCGGCGAGCAGCCGGTTCCTCCGCGTTCTCCGTCCCGCGCGTCGTCGGCACTGATCGCCGCCTTTACAGGCGCTGTCGCCGCCGGGCTTGTGGTAGGCGGCGCGTGGCTGGCGGACTGGCCACCGTCATCCTCCGCCTCATCCTCTGCGTCGCAAGTGAGTTCGGCGGAATTCGGCGCTCTCGCGAATCGGGTGGCTCGGGTCGAATCGACGGCGAGCAAGCCGGCCGCTTCGTCGCTCGATCAGGCCGCGGCGACGCGCATCGACAACTTGGACAAATCGGTCGCATCCTTGCGCGAGGAATTGACAACGTTGCGCGGGGAGCTGGCAACGGTTCGCGGCCAATCCGACAAACTGGCGACCGCGCTGAAGGACGGATCGCCCGTGCCGCAGCACGATGCCGATGGGTCATCTGATCTTGCTCCATCTGATCTTGCGGCTATCAGTGCGCGACTCGCGCAGACCGAGCAACAGGTCGAGCAGACGACGCAAGCCCTTACCGCGGAGATTGCCAAGCGCGGCGCGGAGACAACCAAGCATGACACGGCTCCGATCAGTGACGGACCGCTTCGTCAGGCCGTTGCCGCGACGCTCCTGAATGTCGCGGTGCGCCAAGGCCAGCCTTATGGCGATTTGCTTGCGGCATCCAAGACGCTGATCTCCGATCCGGATACGTTCAAACCGCTGGAGACGTTCGCAGATTCCGGAGTGCCGAGCGCGAATGTGCTGTGTCGCGAACTTCTTGCGATCGTTCCGAAACTCGAGCCGTCGCCGGTCAAAATTTCCGCTAACGATATCGTGAACCGGTTGCAAGAAAGCGCCGTGCGTCTGGTGCACATTGAGCGTGTGGATGCGCCGCCGGCCGGAGAATCCGCCAGCGCCGTCGTCGCACGAATCAAGGCGGCCGCCCGACAAAACGATGTCGCCTCTGCGAGAAAAGAATTGAATACACTTCCGCCGACCGATCGTACCGCCGCCGAGCCCTGGATCGCCAAGGTCGACGCCCGCGATGCCGCTCTTGCCACCGCGCGTCAATTCGCTTCCGATGCGATGGCGGCATTGGCCAAACCGGCGCCATAGGTTCCAGATGTTTCGTATCATCCTGTTTCTCGTTCTTATTGCCCTCTCTGCATTGGGCGCCACCTGGATTGCTGATCAGACCGGCACGATCGTGATGTCGTGGGACGTCTGGCGGATCGAAACGACGCTACCGGTGTTCGCACTCGGGCTGGGCCTGCTGGTCGTTGCCTCGCTCTTGGTCTGGAGCGCGGTGCGAGGATTGTGGTACGCGCCAACACGTCTCCGCCGCGTGCGCCGGGAGCGCCGGACTGCGCGCGGCAGGGACGCCATTACGCGTGGATTGCTCGCGATCGGTTATGGCGATGCCGCCGCCGCACGCAATCATGCCAAGGTTGCCCGGCGTCTAGTGTCGCAGGACCCCTTGGCGTTGCTCTTGCATGCCCAGGCCGCGCAACTTGACGGCAACGCGGATCGCGCGCAGCGCGCCTTTCGCACCATGGCCGAGCGCGCGGATACGCGGCTATTGGGCTTGCGAGGGCTTTTCATCGAAGCTCAGCGTGCCGGCGATCCGGCGGCGGCAGTGGCGATCGCGGAAGAAGCGCTTAAAACTTCGCCATCTTCGATATGGGCTTCACAAGCCGCGCTCGGCTTTCGTTGCGCCAGGGGCGACTGGGCTGGTGCGCTCGCCATCCTCGACAGAAACGTCGCGTCAGGTCGTATCGACAAGGCGCTGTATCGCCGTCAGCGTGGTGTGCTGCTCACGGCGAGGGCGTTGGAGTTCGAAAAGTCCGATCGCGATTTGTCGCGCCAGAATGTGATGGAGGCGGTGAAGTTCGCGCCGACGCTGGTGCCGGCCGTGGTGCTCGCAAGCAAGTATCTGAGCGAAGCGAACCAGATGCGGCGCGCGATGCGGATCATCGAAATCGCGTGGCTGGCACAGCCGCATCCCGATCTCGCCGATGCCTATGCCCATGTGATGCCGGGAGATTCCGCGCTGCTGCGGTTGGCGCGGGTGGAGAAACTATCGGAAAAAGCGCCTGGTCATCCGGAAAGCGCGCTGGCGATCGCGCGTGCGGCGCTCGATGCCAGCGAGTTCGCTCGGGCTCGCGATGCTCTGGAGCCGCTGATCGCAGCGCCGACGCAACGCGTTGCGATGTTGATGGCCGAAATTGAGCATAGAGAGCATGGCGACAGCGGGCGCGCCCGCGCCTGGACGTTGCGAGCCGTACGCGCCCTGCACGATCCGGTCTGGACCGCAGACGGGTACGTGTCTGACCACTGGCGTCCGGTTTCGCCGGTAACCGGGCGGGTTGACGCGTTTCAGTGGCAGACTCCTTTGGCGGCGCTGCCTTCGAGCAGGCCTCCCTTGGTCGAGGCGGAAGTTTCGGACCAGATCGTGGCAGATACGCCCCGCGTCGAAGCCTTGCCCGCCGCCGAGGACTCCAAAGCTCAGGACGTCGCAATACCACCGGTTAATGTCGAAGCTGCATCGTCTGGAATTATTGCCATGCCGGACGAGACTGCGACATCACTGACCCATCACACGCAATCCGAGGAAGACAAGGCCGGCGCTGTTCCCGACGTGATCCCGATCGTTCGCGCTCCGGACGATCCGGGGGTCGATGACAGTTCCCAAAACGATGGGTTTGTTGAAGACGATCCCGCAGCTGCGCGCCAGGCCGGAGGGCTGCGGGGGCTCCTGTCACGCCGGGGTAGCTGAATGCGGCCGGGCGGCGATTTTTACCGGCGGCGCAGCGGCCGGGTTCTTGCCAAGGGGGATGGTGCCCGATATCAGAGGTCCCGCGCCTCGGGCTGTGGCCTGGGGGCCGCATGCACGGCATGTATGAAGGATAGCCGCTTTAGCTCAGTTGGTAGAGCACATCATTCGTAATGATGGGGTCAGGTGTTCGAGTCACCTAAGCGGCACCACTTCTTTCATCGTTCGATCCCGCAGATATTGGTGCCGACGGTCGCCGTCGATACAGGCAGATGTCACCTTGACTTGATGGAGCGCCAATGATCCGTTTCGCCGTCATTTTATCGCTTCTTCCCCTGCTCGCTGGCACCGCCGCGGCGTCGGCGCAGACCGCGGCGGAGAAACGCAATTCCGGGTGCGCGCGCGACGTTGCCAAATATTGCCGAGCCAAAATGAATGATGGCGACATGGTCGTTCTCACATGCTTGAAGGAACACCGTGCGAAGGTGAGCAAAAAGTGCGCCGAGACCTTGGCGGAGCACGGCCAGTAACCCAACTGCGAGCTGAGTCTTGTCAACGTGTGTAATCCAGCTACGAGAAACTCTGGCGGATGGCGCATGTTTTGCTTTCCGCGCGCTTATGAACGCACTCGTACGGCATTCCAAACATTGCGGTAGGCGGACCAATGCTTGATAGATTGCGCCATTTCATCATCGACGTCATATCGCCCGAAGCACCGGACCATCGATCATTCGATGAAACCGGTTGCAAGCTTGCGGCGACCGCGCTGTTCATCCATGTCATCTCGCTCGACGGCGAGCCGTCCGACGTGGAAATCCGCAAACTGCACGAGCTGATCGAAACCCGTTTCGGATTAGATCCCGGCACCGCCAACAAGTTGATCACGTCTGCGACGCTGGCGGAAGGCGAGGCGGTCGATCTTTATCAATTCACCAGTGTGCTGATGCGCTCGCTGAATGATGAAGATCGCTTGCGTATCGTCGAAATGATGTGGGAGTTGGTGTATGCGGACGGCCGCGTCAGCGAATTCGAGGAGAATGTCGTGTGGCGCGCTGCTGATCTTCTGGCCATTTCATCGCGCGATCGTATCGAACTCAAGCATCGCGTCGGCAGCAAGAGTTCAGCGCCAGATCCTGCGATCTGATCGGCAAATGTGCGAAGCAGAACTGAGGGTAGCGCGATAGGCTGGCAGGCCCGTCGTCGCGCCGAACGTTGATCGTGTCATCTTCTAACCATTCAAGAGTGCAGATCGTGACCCATCCGGTGACATTGATAACAGGCGCTTCCTCCGGGATCGGCGCCGAACTGGCACGGGTGTTCTCCGCGCACGGGCACCGGGTGGCCCTGGTCGCCCGGCGTGCCGACCGCCTCCACGCGCTTGCGGCTGAAATCGTCGCATCGGGCCGCATCTCTCCGATCGTGATCCCCTGCGATCTCGGGGAGGCCGATGCGGCAGACCGGATCGCTGCGGCGCTCACCGCCGAGAGCGTCGAGGTCATGTATCTCGTGAACAATGCCGGTTATGGATTGTTCGGCCGCGCCGCCGAACTGGATCGCGCCGCTCAGCTTGCGATGATCGACCTCAATATCCGGGCGCTGACGGATCTGACGTTGCGTTTCGCCGCAAGCGTGATCCGGCTGCGCGGCGGTATTCTGAACGTCGGTTCGATTGTAGGATTTCTGCCGGGTCCCGGCATGGCCGTCTATTATGCGTCGAAGGCCTATGTCCTGTCATTTAGCGAAGCGCTGCGCGGCGAACTCGGTCCCCGCGGCGTCCGTGTCACTGTGATCTGTCCCGGCCCCGTACCATCGGAATTTCAGGCGCGGGCGGGCGTGACGCCCGGTTTCGACTCTGCGATCCTGAATGTTTCCGCCAAGGATGTTGCTCAGGACGGCTACCGCGGCCTCATGGCCAATAAAAGGGCCGTGCTGCCCGGCCTCGGGACCAAGGTGATCCCGTTTCTGCTTCGGTTATTCCCGCGCGATTTCGTCCTGTGGGGAGTGGCCGGCTTCCAAATGCGGAGGCGGCGATCATGACGTCCACCGCCAGCGTCGCCTAAGACCTTCACGCTCTCGAAAAATTCGCGCGGGACGACGACTTTAGCGCCGATCTGTTCGCGGCAACGCTTCTCTTGAAGAACGGTTCTCTTGAAGGAATCGGTGGTGGAGCCAGGCGGGATCGAACCGCCGACCTCGTCATTGCGAACGACGCGCTCTCCCAGCTGAGCTATGGCCCCGTCTGCGATCAGCGGCGAATAAACGGGCGCTGCGACCGAAACGCTGTCATTTACAATCCTCGCCAACGGCAAGTCAAGAACGGCCGAAAACAGCGCGAATCGGCTCTTTGAGCGTCATTTGCCCTGCGTTCCCTTGTTTAGCGGGAACCGAAACGATATTTAGCAGGCTCGCGTTCCGAATTCGAAGCTCGTTGCCTTGGTTGTGTAACAAGGCGAATCTTCGAATTCTAGGGGACACGGAAGACCAATACTCCTAGTGTGGCTGCAATTCGGAGGTTCTCTTGACGGACTTTTGGCAAGGTGAAGGAACATCCGAATTGCAGCCACACCAGATACCGGTGGTCAGATCCTGACATTCGCATCCGGTTTCACCGAGCGTTCCTGCGAATGCCAGAATCGAACACCACTGGCAAATAAGTCGCGAACGTCAAATTCACTCCACTGGTCGTATTCACGATCAAACCCGCGAGCCAATCCGCCATGCGAGCCATACTGGATATCGTCCTTATCATCCTCGACCTCTATGTTTGGCTGCTGATTGCCTCGGCGATCCTGTCATGGCTGATTGCATTCAATGTCGTGAATACCCGCAATCAGTTCGTCGGCGCGGTGGCTGAGTTTCTGGAGCGGATCACCGAACCCCTGCTGGCGCCGATCCGTCGGTTGCTGCCGAATCTCGGCGGGCTCGACATTTCTCCGATCATTCTGATTCTGATCATCCTGTTCATGCAGCGAGTCATCACCTATTACATCTATCCTGCGGTGTTCTGACCGGCGGCCTGATGGAGCCGTGGCGGTATTCTTCGCAGGGCCTCAGCATCGCCCTGCGGGTGACGCCGCGCGGCGGCCGCGACGGGATCGATGGCATTGAAATGTTGGCCGACGGCCGGCCGGTGGTGAAGGTTCGCGTCCGCGCCGTTGCCGAAGGCGGCGAGGCCAACCGCGCTGTCATGGCGGTGTTGGCTAAGGCGCTGGGTGTGCGGAAAATCGACGTCCGGATACTTGCGGGAGCGACGTCGCGGCTGAAGCAGGTCGCTGTCGACGGCGACCCCGTTCAACTCGGCAACGCCCTGCGTGAATTGACGGCGGCTCAATCGAAATAGCCCGAACTGAGGATCAGCATGGCGGCCAGTATCATCGATGGAAAAGTCATCGCCGCCGATTTGCGTGCGCAGGTGGCCGGTGAGGTGACGCGGATGAAGCGTGACCACGGGCTGACGCCGGGTCTCGCCGTGGTGCTGGTCGGCAACGATCCGGCGAGCGAAGTCTATGTCCGCAGCAAGCACAAACAGACCCAGGCCGCCGGCATGGCGTCGTTCGAGCACATGCTGCCTGCGGATGTCGCGCAGGCCGATGTGTTGGCGCTGATCGCTGAATTGAACGCGGATGCCGCCGTTCACGGCATTCTGGTGCAATTGCCGCTCCCCAAGGGGCTTGATACCGAGGCGATCATCGCCGCCATCGATCCGGCGAAGGACGTCGATGGGTTGCATCCCTACAATGCCGGGCGCCTCGCAGGCGGTCTGTCAGCCTTGTCGCCATGCACGCCGCTTGGCTGCATCATCCTGACCAAAAGCGTGCATTCCTCGCTCGAAGGTCTGGACGCCATCGTGATCGGCCGTTCCAATCTCGTAGGACGACCGCTGGTGCAGTTGTTGCTCAATGAAAACGCCACGGTGACCATCACGCATTCGCGCTCCCGCAACCTGCCCGAACTCTGTCGCCGCGCCGATCTGGTTTATGCGGCGGTCGGCAAGGCTGAAATGGTACGCGGCGACTGGCTTAAACCGGGCGCGACCGTGATTGATGTCGGCATCACGCGTGTGCCGACAACCGACGGCAAAACGCGGCTGATAGGCGACGTTGCATTCGACGAGGCGATGCAGGTCGCGGGGGCGGTGACGCCGGTTCCCGGCGGCGTCGGGCAGATGACCGTGGCCTGTCTGCTGGTCAATACGCTGCGCGCGGCCTGTGCGATCAATGGCTTGCCTGCGCCGACGGTATGAGCGCCAAGGGCCGTCGTTGCCCGACCTGATTGTTTCTGGGTTTAACGGATGCGCGTGCGACGCGAGCGGCGCCGTTTTTCGAAGACTGTGCCGGCTGATGACGCTTGATTACGCCCCTCCGGCCCGCGCGATGCCCTCCAGGATCAGTCTGCGGGCGTCGTCCGCGCTGCCCCAGCGCAGCACCTTGACCCATTTGCCGGGTTCGAGATCCTTGTAGTGCTCGAAGAAGTGCTGAATCTGCTGCAACGTAATATCCGGCAGGTCGCTGTAGTTTTTTATCCTGTCATAACGCTGGGTCAGTTTCGACGTCGGGACGGCGATGATTTTCTCGTCGCCCCCGGCCTCGTCCTCCATCAAGAGCACGCCGACGGGCCGCACGCACATTACGGCGCCCGGCACGATGGCGCGTGTGTTGGCGACGAGGACGTCGCAGGGGTCGCCGTCTTGCGAAAGCGTGTGCGGGATGAAGCCGTAGTTACCGGGATAGCGCATCGCGGTATAAAGAAACCGGTCGACCACCAGCGTGCCGGCATCCTTGTCCATCTCGTACTTGATCGGCTCACCGCCGACGGGCACCTCAATGATGACATTTACCTCATGCGGCGGATTAGGTCCGATCGAGATCGCGTCGATACGCATTGGGGCTCCATGATTGAAGAGCGTCGGTCAACATATGGTCGTCATACGCTGGCTTGACGCGCGTATCTATCTATCTTCGAGAAAAGTCTTCCGAAAAATGATGGATGGCCCGGCACAGGGGATGCCGAACGGCAATGCCCGCCATTGACCGAGAACTGAAGAATGACGATCAGAGATCTGGCTTCTAACTCGTCCAGGCGAACGCCATCTTGTCCAGCGACTTCGGCCCGAACCTCTCGGAGGAGCGGGCGACCATGCGGCCACCGAGCGCGCGATAGAATTCCATCGCCGGCTCGTTGTCGGACAACGCCCAGGTCACCATGCTTTTCAGCCCGCTCTGTATCAAATCGCGCCGCGCCGCGGTGAACAGCCGCCGGCCGAAGCCCAAGCCCTGGAATTCGGGGCGCAGGTAAAGCTCGTAAATTTCGCCTTCGTACTGCAGGCTGCGGGCGCGGTTGCGGCCGTAGTTGGCATAGCCTGCAACCTGCTCGCCGAAAACCAGAACGCTGATACGACTGCCCTTGCGGATCGCGCTGTCCCACCAGTGCGGGCCGCGCCGGTTGATCAGCTTTTCCAGCTCCGCGCCGGGGATGATGCCCTGATAGGCCGAACGCCAGGACTCGTCATGGGTTGCTGCGACCGCGGATGCATCCGCGATCTTGGCCGGCCGGAGTTCGATCAGGATCGTGCTCATGTTCCGATCAAAGCAAGTCGGCGCGCCGTCTTCAAGGTCCATCGTTAATTAAGGGTTAAAATGTGCATTTCGCACATCACGAGTGCGACGTTTTGTATCGAAAAGGGACAGTCATGGCGCGGGCGCCGCGATCCTTCGACAGAAATCGGTTGGAGGTATCGTGACGTCTGCATGGGCAGACCTGTTCAGCTCGACCGGTCCAACAAACGCACGACGGTATCGGAGGAAATAACCGGCACGAGAAAGTTGTTGGTGCGCTCCAACGCACCCGCAAGCTGTCCAGATTTCTTCGTGCCGTTCGTATTGCCGATGACGATAGGGGATCAGCGCTTTGGCAATTCTGCCGCCTTCATCACCTCCCGCGCCGCCCGCTCGCCGCTGTCGCGTGCGCCGTGCGCCGTGGAGAAAAAGTTCGGTGAAGTGGCTTCGCCGGCAAAAAACAGTCGGCCGTCAACGGGCGCGGCCAGCGCGGCGCGGTCGCCGGCATGCCCGGGCAGGGCGTGGGAATAGGCGCCTTGCGCGAAAGGATCGCTGGCCCAATGCGATTCCGCGAGCGGTTTCAGCTTGCTGCGAAAACCGGAACCGAGCAGCGCCGCGATCTCGTCGATCGCCTGCGCGGCGAATGCGCCATCGCCGGCGTCTTCCAGTTCGCGCGCGAAGCTGCCGCCGAAAAACCCCTCGATGCAGGGCTGGCCGAACGGGCGCAAGTGATACGTTCCCATCTTGGTCCGCATGGTGGCGCCGCTCAGGTTGCCGTCCTTTGGCACCATGCCTTCCGGATCGTCGAGAGCCAGTATGACCTTGTCGTCGACGCCAAGCGGCAGGCCGGCCGCGGCGTCCAATTTTGCGGGCAGCTCGGGATGGAAGCGGATCGATTCGTTCGCGAGCAGGTTGGTCGGCACGGTGACGATTACCTGCGTCGCGGACAGTTCGCCTTTCGATGTTTCGATACGGATACGCCGGCCGGAATGATCAATGCGCCAAACCTGCGTGTTCAGCACCAGCGGGCACGGCTTGGCGTAGGCCGCGATCAGCGCGCCGTAGCCGCGGCGCACCCGCCAGTTTACCCGTGTATCTTCGTAGGTGCTCGTGTCGCGAACCGAGACGCCGTCGAGTTCGCAGCCGTTCACATAGGTCGAGATGGCGTCGATCATCGGATTCCAGCGGTTGCCTTGTTCGAGATAGCGACTGGCGGAGTCATCGGCATCGTTCTTTGCTGCTTGCTGGAGGCGTTCATCGAACGCATCCAGCGCCGCGAGGAAGTCCTCGTGCTCGGCCATCGGAAATCCGGCATCAAGGCCGCGCTTGCGCCATGGGGGTGGTGTCTTGTCGATTTCGAAGCCGAGCTTGCCTGCGACCGGAACGAAGGAGTTCCTGTCGGCCGAATGCAGCCAGCCGCAGCCGAGATCGAAGACAATGCCGGGGGCGGGGACAATGGTGTGGGCGCGTCCACCGACCCTGTCGCGGGCTTCGAGCACGACGACGGAGAGGCCGGAGTCTTTCAATGCATCGGCCGCGCCGAGCCCGGCGGCGCCGGCTCCGATAATGGCGACATCGATATTGGAGGGGAGATTTCGCGACATCGCAACACTGATTACTGTTTCGGCAGTTTCGCCTTGAGCGCGTAGAGCGCTTCCAGCGCCTCGCGCGGGGACATCTCGTCCGGATGCAGGGATTTCAACGCTTCGATCAATTGAACGGTTTCGCTCGGCGGTGCGGATTCGCCGGCGGCGCGCGCCGGAACCGCAAACAACGGCAGATCGTCCACCAGCGTTCGCACGGTCGATCCGCGATCCTGCGCCTCCAGTTTCGCCAGCACCGATTTGGCGCGCGCGATGACCGACGGCGGTAGCCCGGCGAGCTTGGCCACCTGGATGCCGTAAGACCGGTCGGCGGCGCCGGGCAGCACCTCATGCAGAAACACCACCTCGCCGTGCCATTCCTTGACCCGCACGGCGGCGTTGAACAGCCGCGGCAGCTTTGCCGAAAGCGCGGTGAGTTCGTGATAGTGCGTCGCAAACAGCCCGCGGCACTTGTTGGCCTCATGCAGGTGCTCGATCGTCGCCCATGCGATCGATAGGCCGTCGAATGTCGCGGTGCCGCGACCGATTTCGTCCAGGATAACCAGCGCGCGTTCCGACGCCTGATTGAGGATGATGGCGGTTTCCACCATCTCGACCATGAAAGTCGAACGCCCGCGCGCCAGATCGTCGGCTGCGCCCACGCGTGAGAACAGCCGGTCGACGATGCCGATGCGCGCGCGGCGCGCCGGCACGAAACTGCCGGTCTGCGCCATCAACGCGATCAGCGCGTTCTGGCGCAAGAAGGTGGATTTTCCGGCCATGTTCGGGCCGGTGAGCAGCCAGATCTGCCCCGATGTCTGGCTTGGGATTGGCGACAGATCACAGGCGTTGGCGATGAACGGATGGCCGGCGCGCTTCAGCGCCTGCTCGACCACCGGATGCCGCCCGCCTTCGACGGCGAAGCTGAGTGAGTTATCAACATCCGGCCGGGTGTAGTTCTCGTCGATCGCGAGCTTTGCGAGCGATGCCGCGACGTCCAACTGCGCAAAGGCGTGCGCAGCGTTGCGTAGCTCGTCGCCATTCTGGATTGCCATCTCGGCAAGCCGGTCAAAAATCTCGAGTTCAAGACCAAGCGCGCGGTCGCCGGCATTGGCGATCCTGGCTTCGATTTCACCGAGCTCCGATGTTGTGAAACGCACTTGACCGGCCAGCGTCTGGCGATGGATGAAGGTGGCGTTGAGCGGCGCGCTCATCAATCGGTCGCTGTGCTGCGCGGTCACCTCGACGAAATAGCCGAGTACGTTGTTGTGGCGGATCTTGAGCGTCTTGATGCCGGTCTCCTCGGCGTAGCGCGCCTGCATCGCCGCGACGACGAGACGTGAATCGTCGCGCAGCTTGCGCGCTTCGTCGAGCGCGCTCTCGTAGCCTTCGCGGACAAACCCACCCTCGCGCTTCATCAGCGGCAGGTTTTCGGACAGCGCATCACCGAGTTCGCGCGCGAGATCGCGGGACGGCCGCCGCAGCGACTGCATCGCCGCGGCGATGTCCGCCGGTGGATCGGAAAACTCCTCAAGCCGCGCGAGCGCCTGGCCCGCCGCCAGCATACCGTCGCGCAGGCCGGCGAGGTCGCGCGGCCCGCCGCGCCCAACCGAGAGTCGCGCCAGCGCCCGCGACATGTCAGGAGCAGTCCGCAGGATGGTGCGGATGTCGTCTCGTGCCGGGCTGTCGGATGTAAATGCGGCGACGGCATCGAGCCGCCGTGTAATCGCGGTCGTGTCGGTTAGCGGGGCCGCCAGCCGTTGTGCCAGGAGGCGCGATCCCGCCGCCGTCATTGTGAGATCAATGGCGTCGAGCAGCGAACCGCGCCGTTCGCCGGCGAGCGTGCGCGTCAGTTCGAGGTTGGCGCGGGTGGCGGGATCGACGGCCATGGTGCTGCCGGACGCCTCGCGTGATGGCGGCGAGAGCGGTGGCCGTTGGCTAATCTGAGTGCGATCGATGTAGGTGACGGCGGCGGCGGCCGCGGTCGCTTCCAGCCGTGACATGGCGCTGAGGCCATCCATGGTGGCGACCGCGAAATAATCGCACAGTCGACGTTCGGCGGTCGCGCTGTCGAACACGTCGCGGGTCAACGGCGTCACCGACGGCAATTCGCGCAGCAGGGCGCGCAAGTCCGGATCGCCATGAAGTGCGTCGGATACGATCACCTCGTTGGGATTGATGCGCGCGAGCGTCGCCCCGAGTTCACCCGCCCCGCATTCGGTGACCATGAACTCGGCGGTCGAGATGTCGATCCAGGCCAGTGCGAAGCGATCGCCCCCGGAGGACGCTTGCGCCCTCGCCAATGCCAGCAGGTAATTGTTGGCCTTGGCGTCGAGCAGCGTGTCTTCGGTCAGCGTTCCCGGCGTGACGAGCCGGACCACGTCGCGGCGAACCACGCTCTTGTTGCCGCGCTTGCGCGCTGCAGACGGATCCTCCGTCTGCTCGCACACTGCGACGCGGTGGCCGGCTGCGATCAGCCGGTGCAGGTAATCGTCGGAGCGTTCGACCGGAACGCCGCACATCGGAATATCCGCGCCCTGATGCTTGCCGCGTTTGGTCAGGGTGATGCCGAGCGCGCGCGAGGCGATTTCGGCATCCTCGAAGAACAGCTCGTAGAAATCGCCCATTCGGTAGAACAGCAAGAGGCCGGGATTGGCCGCTTTTATTTCAAGGTACTGTTCCATCATCGGCGTAACCCGCGTCGCCTCAACAGGGGCGGCCGGGTTCGGTGATGGCGGCATGGTGCGCTGGATCGTCATGGCGGCGAAGCTACAAAGTTTCGCCGCCGGCTCCTACGGCATTGCGGCGGTCGTGCGCCTTTTCCACGCATCGCTTCGCGTTTAATAGCTCTTGGATCAGGGCACGATTGCCCATGCCCCCACAAGCCGCGGGTAGAAAACGCAATATTCGTCGGAAGCGGCCTCCTGCAAAAGCCGCTGGCGTAGCGTATCGATTTCCACGGTTTTCTCGGTCGCTATTCCCAGCTTCACGATCGCCGGCAGCAGGCTGCGCACAGAGTCGACCAGGAAGTCTATCCCCGCCTCGTCGTCAGCGGTCGTTATCCGGGTGAGCCCAGCCATCTGCGGTGTCAAACCTGCGGCACGGAACGTACTGAACAGCGCTACCCCCATATCGAGCTGGCGCCCGCTCCGGCGATAAACCTCACCCACCCAGCCGATACACTGTTGGAAAAATGTCAACGGCGGGTGGACCGCTGCCGTACTCAGATCAAATTCAATAAACGACAAGATCGCGCCCGTCCGCAACCGGTTCCGCAGTCCGCTCAGCGCCTCCGCTGGGTTCGCAAGATGGATAAGGATGAATCGGCCTATGACCGCATCGAACTGAGAACAGTCTTCAAGGCTTTCGAGCGTCCCCGGCGAAAAACTTGCCCAAGGCTTGCCGTCGGCATCAAGTCGCATCCGCGCAATCGCGAGCGCCTCGGCAGCCGGATCGATTCCCTTTACGGTTCCCTCTTGGGAAACAAGGTCTGCAGCAATCAGGGAAACATCGCCAACGCCGCAACCAATATCAAGAACGTGCATCGCCTTTTTCAAGCCGGCGCGCACGAGAAGATCACGCGTGAGATCGGAGAATAACGCTCCCTGGCGGCGAAGCCTCTCAAGTTCTCGGTCGGAATGGCCCAACACATAATCCGTGCGGATCTTGCCATCCTGATCTTCGACCGCTGCAGTGCTGGCTTCGGAAGGAGGTGCCGAACAACTCACAAATGTCTCCTAAATCTTTAACACCTCTTGCGTCTTATCGTGCCTAAGCTGGGAACAGAGGTAGGGCGATGTTGTCGCGCACGATCAGTACATCGCAAGGGCAAATGGCGTTCCTGGAAAATTCAGGGAGCGGCACGCCTGTTGTTTTTATACATGGGAATTCGACCTGTCGTGACGTATTTCGGCATCAATTCGAAACAACGTGGGCGACGACACAGCACATCATCGCGATCGATCTTCTCGGGCACGGGCAATCGGATGACGCGCTGGAGCCGCAACAAGCTTACACCATTCCCGGTTATGCTGCCACGCTGATCGAGGCTTTACGATCATTGAATATCACGCGCGCGGCGCTTGTTGGCTGGTCGCTGGGTGGGCACATCAGCCTCGAAATGGTCGGGCAGGGATTCGAAGCTTCCGGTGTTATGCTGGTCGGAGCGCCGCCCATCAGGCGCGGTATTCTGGGAATGGTCCGCGGCTTTCGAATCCAGCGCGATCTGCTGCTCGCAACAAAAAGCGTTCTGAATGCGCACGAGATCAGCCGATTCGCGCGTGTCTGCGTCGGGGAGAAGCACGCGGCGCGGTTCCACGACACAATCGCTCGCACGGACGGTCGCGCACGTCAGATCCTGGGCCGTGGGTTGATAGCTGGGCTAGGCGTCGATCAACGCTGGATCGTCGAAAAGCTGTCAACACCGATTGCCGCCGTCAACGGTTCTGAGGAGCCGTTTGCACGCCTCGACTACGTGGCAAGCATCTCCTACAGGTCACTTTGGGACCATTCCTGCCATATCATCGACGGTGTCGGCCACGCGCCCTTTCTCGAAGCGCCCGAGCGGTTCAATCCGCTGCTATTCCGCTTTCTGAGCGACATCAATTTCAGCCGCATCGACAATACAACACAGCAACAAAGCTGTAGCGATGCTTGAGCGCGGCACGCCAAGCATCCCGAGAGCCTGAACCCGGCAAGTCCCTCAGGCCGTCCTTCATGCATTCGATAGGTCGGTGAACAGGCCTTTATTAAAAGGCTGGCGCAGGACGATGTGCTTTCAGATGCGTCGCATCGATCGCGCCAGCGCAGACCGTTTTTGATGACGAAGACGATGCCGCTGATCGCCCCGTCGATCGTCACTCCTCGCAGTTCCGCACGGCAGCGGCTCGGCCTGGTCCATTATGCTGCATTGCAACACGAACCAAAATTTGTCGGGTGATGATGCTGAAGGGGGAGCAGAACCGGCTTAAACGGGTTAGATGAGTGAATCGAATGACCGCGACGAGACCGACATTCCCCGTTCCGGGGCACGACCATGACCGCTGCGCCGCGGAGGCGATCAGCCACGCGGAGCAAATCTGCGCGCGGCGTGCCCAGAAATTCACGCCTATCCGTCGCCAAGTGCTGCAGGCGCTGCTGTCGAGCCATCGGCCGCTCGGCGCCTATGAAGTGATAGAGGAACTGGCAAAGTCGATGCCGCGTCCCGCGCCGATCACGGTCTACCGCGCGCTGGATTTTTTGATAGGAAACGGCCTGGTTCACCGTATCGAAAGCCGTAATGCGTTCCTGGCCTGCGGGCATGACCACGATGAGAGCGCGATGGTGGCGTTTTTGATCTGCGAGCAGTGCGGCTCGGTCGGCGAAATTCCCGCAAGCCGCGTGGCGCAGAGTCTGAGCGATGCAGCCCGCACCACGGGGTTCACGCCGAAGCTGTCCGTGGTTGAAATTACCGGCACCTGCGCCCATTGCCAGAACGCGCCGTAGTTCTTGCGATTGGGCTCTTGCCGGGGCTACGAGGCACGAGGGTTCTTGACGGTGGATGCTTCATGACCTTGACAGGAGACACTCGTCGTCAACTCGCGGCAATGAATGAAGTGACCATCCGTATATTTTTCGTAAATTTTTCAGTGGTTTAAATGCTTGCCAGCGAATTGTCGGCTTATGGGTTCATAAGTTCTTTGTTTTGGTGTGGGACTGGCTATCTCATGCCGGGGATGCGGCTTTCGGGCATCGCGGCGTTGTTAAGCAATGCCTGCCTGGCTCGAAACAGCTCTCTCACCCTTCATTGATCCGTTGCTGGATGTTACGAAAACCTGATATTTGAGCCCCATGAACAAGTTCGAAAGTCCGTCGGATATCGACGTCGCAGGCCCAAGCCCGCGGCACACAACCACGCAAGTGATGGTCGGCAATGTCGCCGTCGGCGGTGGCGCGCCGATCGTGGTGCAATCGATGACCAACACCGACACCGCCGATGTCGAGGGCACGATCGCTCAGGTCGCAGCCTTGTCGCGCGCCGGCTCGGAAATGGTCCGCATCACGGTGGATCGCGACGAGGCCGCCGCCGCCGTGCCGTATATCCGCGACGGCTTGCGCAAGCGCGGCATCACCACGCCGCTGATCGGCGATTTCCACTATATCGGCCACAAGCTGCTGGCCGAACATCCAGCCTGCGCGGAAGCGCTCGACAAGTATCGCATCAATCCGGGCAACGTCGGCTTCAAGAACAAGCGCGACAGCCAGTTCACCGACATCGTCGAAATGGCGATCAAGTACGGCAAGGCGGTGCGGATCGGCGCCAACTGGGGCTCGCTCGATCAGGAGCTGCTTACCAAGCTGATGGAAGAGAACGCCAATTCGGCGGCGCCGCGCGATGCCCGGGCGGTGACGCGCGAGGCGATGGTGCAGTCGGCGCTGTTGTCGGCGAAGCGCGCCGAGGAGATCGGCCTGCCGAAGAACAAAATGGTTCTGTCGGCGAAGGTCTCGGCGGTGCAGGATCTAATCGCCGTCTATCAGACGCTGGCGTCGCGGTCGGACTACGCGATCCATCTCGGCCTCACCGAAGCCGGCATGGGCTCGAAAGGCATCGTCGCCTCAAGCGCCGCGCTTGGCATTCTGCTCCAGCAAGGCATCGGCGATACCATCCGCATCTCGCTGACGCCCGAGCCCGGCGGCGACCGCACGCTGGAAGTTCAGGTCGCGCAGGAACTGTTGCAGACCATGGGCTTCCGGACCTTCGTGCCGCTGGTCGCGGCATGTCCCGGCTGCGGGCGCACCACCTCGACCACGTTCCAGGAACTGGCGCGATCGATCCAGGACTTCATCCGCGACGAGATGCCGAACTGGAAGGCGCAGTATCCCGGTGTGGAGCAGCTCAACGTCGCGGTCATGGGCTGCATCGTCAATGGCCCCGGCGAATCGAAGCACGCCGATATCGGCATCTCGTTGCCCGGCACCGGCGAGGCGCCGGCGGCGCCCGTCTTCGTCGACGGCAAGAAGTTCAAGACCTTGCGCGGGCCGGCGATCGCGCAGGACTTCAAGGCGCTGGTGATCGATTACATCGAGCAGCGATATGGTAACGGCGCCAAGGCGCGGGCCGAAGCGGTGAGCGCGGCGGAGTGAGGCCGTCTCCTGAATCGCGTGAGATCAATATGCCGGCTTCTCAGCCGTCATATTGACGGAGCGCTCGTCGTATTCCTCACAGCGGCGTATTCTTTTCCCGGTTGTTGACAACCGCTTCTTCGAGGTCGAGATCGCGTTCGATCCGGCGGCGGGTTTCGTCGGTGATCTTGCCTTCACGCAGCAGCCTGTGCAGATGCGTGCGCTCGATGGTGATGATTTCTCGCACCATGGATGCTCCCTTCGTCGCCGGCGAATGTTCGTCGCCCTCGCGCGGCGGATCGGGCAACGCCCGTATCCGGGTTTCGTGCCGTGCCTCGAGAAACCTGGCGAGGCCTTCGGGCAGCTTGCGTTCGGCGATGATGGTGTCGAGGGCGCCCCGCGTGGCCTCGATAATGCTGCGCCGCGCCGTGATCTCGGCTTCGCGTTCATTCAGTGCTTCACGGTGGCCGTGCTGCGAAACGCCGAGCAGGTTGACGACAGGCGGTAGCGTCAGACCGATGCCGAACAGCGTCGCGAAGATGACGCCGAAGCTCGTCAGCTGAATGAGGTCGCGGTAGGGAAACGGCTCGCCGTCCGGAAGCGTCAGCGGCAAAGCGAGAGCGACCGCGAGCGACACCGCGCCGCGAATGCCGGTGAAGCCGATGACGGCGACATAGCGCCACGGCGGCGTCGGATCGCGCCGCCTGACCCGCGCGCTTAGGATGCGGGTCAGGTAGGTGGCCGGAAACACCCAGATGAATCGCGCAGCGATCACGATGGCCGAGGTCAATGCGATCGCGACTAGCACCTGGCTGACCGGAACCGCCTTGGCCTTCTCCATCAGCACCCGGACTTCGAATCCCATCAGCAGGAACAGCACGCCCTCGATCAGCCAGATGGCAAGATCCCAGAAGAAGATGCCCTGAAGCCGCGTTGCCGCCGAGATCAGCAGCGGTCCATTCCAGCTCACGTAAAGTCCCGCGGCGACGGTGGCGATGACGCCGGAGCCGCCGAGATGTTCGGGAACCCAATAGGCGAGATAAGGCGTCAGCAACGACAGCAGGATTTCCACCCGCGCGTCATGGGCCCACTGGCGCAGCCGCAGGCTGAGCCAGCCGACAATGATGCCGAACGCGATTTCGCCGAGCAGGATGAAGATGAACGATCCGGCGGCGGATGGCAGCGAAAACGCGCCGGTCGAGACGGCCAGCACCGCGAAACGATAAAGAATCAGCGCGGTGGCGTCGTTGGCGAGGCCTTCGCCTTCGAGGATAACGAGAATCCTGTGCGGCAGGTGCAGCCGTTTGGCGATGGCGAGCGGCGCCACGACGTCGGGCGGCGAGACGATGGCGCCGAGCACGAAGCCGACGCCCCAGGGCAGCCCGAGCAGCCAGTGCGTTACGGCGGCGACCGTACAGGTTGTGAAAATGACGCAGCCGATGGCGAGCAGGGCGATCGGCCGCAGGTTGGATTTGAACTCGCGCCAGCTCATGGAAACGCCGGCCGAATAGATCAGCGGCGGCAACACCATCAGTAGCACGCTCTCCGGCTGCATTTCGATGGGCGGAAAGCCCGGCACGAAGGCCAGCATGATGCCGACCATTAGAAATACGATGGCCGGCGCCGTCACCAGCCGCCGTGCCAGCGCGGCCGATGCGGCCATCACGGTAAGAACGAGCAGGGATGTCAGGAAGGTTTCGGTCATGCCAGCGGAGGGCTCCTGGGCCGAGAGCGTAATGGACAGAGCTTGACCGCAACCGCAAGGATATTCTGATCGTCCAGCCGCCGGGCGGGATCGCCGGAAACCGCCCGGAAGGAACGATTAGACGCGCCCCCATGATCTTGCTTGGTGGCGCGGCGATGTCCAGATCTGCAAGTGTTTACCCGCGTGATGCCGGTCAGATTGCGCTCGCCGCGATATTGACCATCAGCGCCAGCAGCGCGGTGTTGTAGAAGAACGAGATCACGCCATGCGCCGTCGCCGTGCGGCGGATGATCTTGTCGGTAATGCCGACATCGGACACCTGCGCGGTCATCCCGATGACGAATGAGAAATAGACGAAATCCCAGTAGTCTGCGTCCTCGCGCTGATCGCCGCTCGGAAATTGCAGACCTCCGGGTTTATTCCCGCGATAGTATTCGTGCGCGTAATGCAGAGCGAAGGTGGTGTGCACGGCCGCCCAGGACAGCGCGATAGTCAGCATCGCGAGCGTCAGGTCGAGGGCGCTATGGTTATGCGCGCCAAGCTCGAACACGATCGCTGCAATGCTGGCGAACGCACCGATTGCGGTCATCAGCAAAATCACGAAGCGGCCGTCGTCCTGAATCCGGGCATTTCGGCGGATGTGGGTGGCACCGCTGCCGAATACCACGGTGAAGACCAGAAGGAGATAGAACGCGGCGAAGACGTCCCAGCCGATCAGGAGCCGGGGGACGAGCCGCACATTGTCGGGGATTAGGAAGCTGGCGACAACGCCGATCGCGACGGCGATGAAGGTTCGGCGCCGGGCGTAGATCACGCGCGCCGGCGCGGGCATTTTCCTGAAGCGAAGCAAGAACGGATCGTCATCGTCCTTGCCTGCCATGGCGGCTTCAGCTCTTGCGATCGGCGACAAAATGCGCGGCGGCGCGCAGCACGTCGCCGCGTGGACCGAACGCCGACAAAGCCTCATCCGCCTTCGCCAGAAGATCCCGAACGCGTTTCTTGGCGCCGTCGATGCCGAGTTGGGTGACGAATGTGGTCTTGCCGAGTGCCGCGTCGGCGCCGGCCGGCTTGCCGAGCGCCGCCGCATCGCTTTCGACGTCGAGAAGGTCGTCGGCGATCTGGAAGGCTTCGCCCAGCGCGCGACCGTAAGCGTCGAGCGCCTGATAATCTTTTTGCGAGGCCTGGCCGAGCAGCGCGCCGGCGATGCAGCCGAAGCGGAGCAGTGCGCCCGTTTTCATCTGCTGCACGCGCGCCACGTCGACCGGCTCGCGGTCGCCGAAGCGGCCTTCACCGGCGAGATCGAGCAGCTGCCCGCCAACCATGCCGCCAATGCCGGCAGCGCGCGCCAGCGCGCGCGTGAGCAACAGGCGAACGGCTGGATCTTTATGGACCTCGTCGCGGGTGATGATGTCGAAGGCAAGCGTCAGCAGACCGTCTCCGGCGAGGATTGCCGTGGCATCGTCGGTGGTCTTATGCAGAGTTGGCCGCCCCCGGCGCAGGTCGCTGTTGTCCATCGCCGGCAGGTCGTCATGAATCAGCGAATAACAATGGATGCATTCGAGCGCGGCGCCGGCCAGCAGCGCGGCGTCGCGCGGAACACCGAATACAGCCGAACTTTCGACCACGAGAAACGGCCGCAACCGCTTACCGCCGCCGAGTGAGGAATAACGCATGGCGTCCATCAGCCGCTTCGGGCGCGCGATCTCGTCGGGCAGAGGGCTGTCGGATAGCAATTTTCCCAACAGGGCCTCGGTCTCGTCCGCCGTCGTGTCAAGGCGCTTTGTAAAATCAGCGGATGAAAGTCCTGACGTCATCAAAATGGCTCCAAGAACAGAAAAGGGCACCGAGACTGCAAAGGTTTGGCGAGGTCGATTTTTGCGGGACAATCCTTCATGGTGTCGGCTTCGTCAATTCCGGCCGACCGACAATCTGCTGGTCGCGGTGATCCGACTGAAGGAGTTTTCAATGCCTTCTTACGCCGGCTTCGGTGTAATTAACGGTGATTTTGTGAATCTCCTCCGTCACGGACGAGGTGAACCCGTTCGCCGATCGATTGAAGGCGTTACAGCCTGATGCGGCGGGCGATCCGTATCGTGGTGCTCTTCGTCACTGGCCTGCTGCTGTTGCCTTATTTGCTGACGCCACTGTATCGGATCGGCCATCCGGTCTCGACGCTGATGATATGGCGCACGCTCTCGGGCGCCCCGATGTCGCGGCAATGGATCGATTTTTCCGCGCTTCCTTCGGCGCTGCCGCGCTCCGTGGTCGCGTCGGAAGATGCAAAGTTCTGCAGCCATCACGGCATCGATTGGGATTCGCTACGGGATGTGCTCGACGATGCCGAGGACGGCGAGTTCAGGCGTGGCGGCTCCACCATCACTCAGCAAGTGGCAAAAAATCTGTTCCTCTGGCCGGGACGCAGCATGGTCCGCAAGGCGCTGGAATTTCCGCTGGCGATGTGGATCGATGCGGTACTGCCCAAGCAGCGAATTCTCGAAATCTATCTGAATATCGCGGAATGGGGGCCGGGCGGCCAGTTCGGTGTCGAAGCAGGGTCCCGCTATGCCTTCGGGCGATCCGCAGCCAGCCTAACGGCGCGGGAAGCGGCGCTCTTGGCTGCGATCCTGCCTAATCCAGTCCGGCGCAGCGCCCGAAGGCCCGGCCCGGGGGTTCGCCGGCTGGCCGGGACCTATATGGTCCGGGCCAGAGCATCCGAACTGCGCAGTTGCTGGCACGGCGATCGTGGCCTATAAGGCCGGCTTATCAGCATTCAACTCGCGCGTTCGGGACTCGCCGCGCCTGCCCATTGGCGTTTCGAGACGGACTCGACAACATCCTGTAAGGACACGGATATGGCCGTTCCAAGAAGAAAGACATCGCCGTCACGGCGTGGCATGCGCCGTTCGGCAGATGCGCTCAGCAAGCCGACCTACGCCGAGGACAAGGATTCCGGCGAGCTGCGCCGTCCCCACCATCTCGACCTGAAAACTGGCATGTACAAGGGCCGGCAGGTTCTGAAGGCCAAGAGCGACTCCTGAGCCCAGGCCTGATCAGCCTTGCGGTCCGGAACAGGCGCGGGGCTGGAATGAAGGGAGCGCCAGGGACGGAGGGATTCGGCACGCGGTTCTCGAACCTCCCGCTTGAATGAAGGAGGCCTTGGTGATGTCCGTGATCGGTTTCCCTCTGCTCCTGATTCCTCTAGCGATCTGCAACATCATTGTCTTCCTGATGCCGGGCGTCCTCTTGACGGAGCCCGTTCTCACATTGACCTTGATGTCGGGTGTGCCTTGGCCGGTGACGCTCGGGGACACGCTGCTCGCGCTCGGCATCGTCCTGTTGCTGTTCGAAATTATCAAAAGCGTGCGCCCCGGTGGCAAGTATCTCACCGACCATCTGCTGTCGCTGGCGGTGTTCGGGGGTGCCGCGGCGGAATTCGTGATGCTGCCGCAATTCGGTTCGTCGACCTACTTCATGCTGACGCTGCTGGCGCTGGTCGATCTCCTCTCTGGTTTCGTCTTGCGGACGCGGCGGCCTGCCCGTGCGGTCGCCGGACCGTTGCAAGGAGCGGCAGAGGCCGAAGCGTGTGAACCGCGCTTCGATCCGGCACCTGCATCCATGGCGGCCTCGGTTTCGTCGCCTGCCGACGCTCCAGCGGTCGTTGCCGAACAGGTCCCGGAAAGGGCCCCGGGGTCAGCGACCGTTCATGCCGAGGCTGCCGAAGCCGAACAGCATCCGGACGTTCCGGGCCCTGGCATCCAGCCCGGCAGCGAGACGCCGATCCCTTCCGATCAGTCCCGCCGCTAGCGCCCAGCTTCTGAGTTCGTCAGAACGGAAAGGCTGGAGGCTCAGATGACGCGCAGTAGCCGCGGACCAGACCGCGCGCCCGCTTGATTCCGCTCGCCCGTTGAATGATAGGCTGCCTGGGCGACCTGTGGCGTCGCGCGGCGGAACATCCGCGTCTGTGGACTATGCTCCGCGACGGCGATCAGTTGCGTGACAAAGAACGCGTCATGGTGCGCCGTGGAACGCCGAACCAACCGACGCTCCACAGGCGCGACGGCTGACATCGGCCCTGGGCTTGGAGACTTTGTCGCGCCGCTGCGGTCCCGCCCGGGATTGGCAGCGATTCCAGATATCCGGCCCGTTCCTGCGATCGTCATCGTTGATGCAGCCTGTGTGAATGTGTTGTTCCGGGACATTGTGCCCGTGCTCGCAACGACTATCGCAAAAGCTGTGCCGGGACCGCTTCCTTGGGAAGGAAACGCATTTGGGTTGGAAATGGTGATCTTTAGGGTTGTTTTATGAACTTTACCTAGCGTGTCCGGGACGGGACGCTCTATTCTTTAAGATGGGAATCACTTGGCAGCGTCCTAAAATGAGGCGACCGTGACATCCGCCATTTCACCGGCAGTCAATCCCTCGTCCGGCGCTGATGCGTCACAAGCCGCCAGCGCGCCTACGGCCCTGCCCCGAGCGACTCAAGAACCCCGGGTGCCGGCGATTCTTGCGGCGCTGGGTCGGGCCGCGTTTACTTGGGATATTCCAAGCGATTCCCTGACCTGGACCGAGGGAGCGGCATCGATCTTTCAGGACATCGACCCGCCCTCGCTTGCTACCGGAAACGGGTATGGAGCTCTGATCGAACCGTCAGGATCGATCCGTGTCGATATTTTGTCAGCCACGCCAACCGCCCGGCAGCGCTGTGGGGAGGGAGTGCCCTATCGCATCGAATATGGACTGCGCGCCAGTGCCTCCGCGCCGATGCTGTGGATTGAGGAGTCCGGATGCTGGTTCGCCGACGCCGATGGCAAGGCGGTGCGCGTCGAGGGTATCGTGCGGCTTGAGAATGAGCGGCGGGCGCGGGACGAGCGGCTTATCAGTCTGTCCCGGAACGATGCCCTGACCGGCGAGCTTAATCGCACGTATCTGACGGCGGCTCTCGCCGAAGCGATCGAGGAAGCCGTGCGCTACCGCTCGTCGTTTGCGTTCATGATGGTCGGGATCGATCACCTCGCGCGCATCAACAATGCTTTCGGCTTCGATGTCGCCGACGAGGTGATCGGCGATGTCGCCAGGCGCATCCGGGCGCGATTGCGCGGCGGCGACGTTCTTGGCCGCTTCTCCGGCAACAAGTTCGGAGTGATCCTGAAGAACTGCGGTTTGGACGACGTGAGTGTCGCGGCCGAACGCCTTCTGGCGGGCATCCGCGAAGAGATCGTGATGACCAAATCCGGCCCCGTTTCGGTCACCGCCTCGATCGGCGCCGTTCTGGCTCCGCGTTATGCTCGGACCGCTGATGAAGCGATCAATCGCGCCCAGGAAGTCCTCGAGGCTGCGAAAAGTCGCCGTAGCGGTTCGCTCGCAGTGTGGCGACCCGATATTGAGCGCGACGCGCAGCGTCGAATCAACATCAGGGTTACCGACGAGATCGTCACCGCATTGAACGAGCGCCGTATTCTCACCGCTTTCGAGCGGGTGGTCGACGCGCGCACGCGTGAAACGGCGTTTTATGAGTGCCTGGTCCGGATGCAGCAGCAGAACGGTCAGGTTCTGCTCGCGCCTGATGTCGTGCCGGTAGCGGAGAAGCTCGGTCTGATCCGTCTGGTCGATCATCGCGTGCTGGAGCTTGTCATCGCCGAGCTCGCGGAAGCGCCCCACGTCCGGCTCAGCCTCAATATCTCGCCGGAGACCACCATGGACGTTGATTGGTGGACAGCGATCGAAGCACTGATGGGTGCGCATCCCGGCGTGGCCGAACGCCTGACCGTGGAGATTACCGAAACTGCGGCGATACAGGATATCGACGACGTCCAACGATTCGTCACGCGGTTGAAGAACTTGGGCAGTCGCATTGCGATCGACGATTTCGGAGCCGGCTACACCTCGTTCCGGAACTTGCGCAAACTCGGCGTGGATATCGTCAAAATCGACGGCGCGTTCGTGCACAACCTCGCGCGCTCCTCCGACGACCGGGCGTTCGTGCAGACGCTGATCGATCTCGCGCGGCGGCTCGATATCAGGACGGTTGCCGAGTGGGTTCAGGACGAGCAATCCGCCGCCATGCTGCGCGACTGGGGCTGCGACTACATCCAGGGTAGGCTGATCGGCCTCGCTTCGCCGACGCGGCCATGGAACGTTCCGGCGGCTGTTCCGGCGGCGAACTGAAATCCTTTATTCGCAATGAAGCAGATGCTGCCTCTTCGCTTCTGTCGGGAAGATCGGAATGCACCGCGATGATGTGTGACGAGATGTGTTCATCCCAATAGGCACGCTTGAGCACAACGTCTTCAAGCCTCAGGTGACGTCAACGCGACGGAATCCATTCCACAGGGCGGTGGCAGCGCCCGACGTCAGCACCGGAAGGACGCGGGCAGTCTGATAGTTTCCGTTGAGGGAAATTCGCGGTAGCGCGGTCGGATGCTCCGCATTCTCAGGAAAGATCATGCCCGGTCGCGTCGTGATCGCAGTATTGAAACCGGCCGCCTTGGTCATAGCGAACTCGCGCACTCCCGCGGCGTCACGGTCGCCGTAGGGATAGGCGAGATGGACGACCGCACGCTGCAAGACAGCTTCGATCTGTGTCCGGCTGAAGGTGATCTCCTGAAGGGCCTGCTCCTCGCTTCGCTTTGCGAGGTTGCAGTGACTGACGGTATGAGCGCCGATCGTGACCAGCGGATCGGTGGCGAACGCTTTCAATTCGTCCCAGGATAGACACAGCTCCGCGCTGATGATGGATTCATCGACGCTATAGCGTGCACACAACCCATCCAGTTCGCGCGCGACATCGCGGTCGTCCGGCAGCCCACGCAGCAGATCGTGAATGAGAGAGAACGCTCCCTGCTTTTGTTCGACTGTGCGGGTATCGAGACGTATGGCGGTGTCACCGATCGTGCTGTCGATCCGCTCGGTGGAGGCAATGACCCGTTCGAGCGCTACCCACCAGAGGTGACCGGTTCCGTTTGCGAAATCATTCGCGACATAGACGGTGAACGGCGCGTCATATTCGCGCATTGCGGGCAGTGCGAAGTCGCGGTTATCGCGGTAGCCATCGTCGAAGGTGAAGCACGCAAACCGTCGCGAGAAGTCGCGTTGGCTCAACCGGCGATGCATCTCGTCCGCGGTCACGATGTCGATTCCGCGCGACCGGACATGGGCCAGGATCATGCGCAGAAATTCCGGAGTCACTTCCAGGTGATGATTGGGTTGGAACGGAGCATTTCGGCGCGGCCGCACATGGTGCAGCATGAAGATCGTTCCGACGCCTGCGAAGATCGGCCGCAGCAGGTGATGAGCGCCGCTGAAATACAGGGCATCCAATCCGGCCCGAATGACGGTGTTGCGGAGCTGCTTCATTTGAAGTGATCGGCCAGTCCCTGCTGTTGACCAAATCTTAGTCGGAAACGGTTGAAGAAACGGTTATCCCTTCGGTCCGTCGCTGATGAGGCCTCCATTTCATTTCGGTTTGACAGTCCGGCAAGGGTTTGTTTTCTCTTCATTTCGTCACGCGCGGCCGACCGAATCGCGTCCGGCTTTACCCGGTGCGCGCTTCAAAAGCTGGAGCGGATTGCATGATCCGGTCCGTCGGCAGCCGATTTTGCGCGACAGGATATTGAATGCGCGGATTTTTCAGATGGAGCAGCAAGTGGTGGCCGGGTGTCATCCCGCTCATCGTTCTTTGGGGGCTAGCCGCTTGGACGACAACGGGTCCGCTGGAAGCCGATCTGAGCGAGCAGGCCGCCGCCGTACTCAAGGACAGCGTTCTCGATAAAACCACGATCAGCGCCGCCGGGCGCGACATTATGTTCTCCGCCGAGGCGTTTTCGGAGCAGGAACGCAGCAACGCGGTGGCCTCGGTAGAGACGGTCCCGGGTGTGCGACGGGTCAACGATCGCACCGCGCTCGTCGCCGAAGCCAAACCGTTTGTCTGGACCATCGAACGGGAGGTCGGAAGGGTAACGCTCGGCGGAAACGCGCCGTTGCCGGTGGTCAAGAACAAACTGCTGGACGCCGCGCGTGCAACGTTTGCCGGCATCGACATCGCTGATCACATGGATTTAAAGCGCGGGGCGCCGCCGAGATTTGAAGCCGCAGCGACACTACTTATCGGTGAGACAGGCAAGCTCAAGACCGGCAAGGCAACGATTTCGGATTTAACGGTGAATCTGTCAGGTATGGCGCGTGAACTTGGCGGACGCGAGGCAATCGCCTCGGCGCTGAAGAATTTGCCTGACGGATACTCGGTCGCCAACGATATTCACGCCCCGCCATATGTCTTCGAGGCCAACAAGGATCCGGTCGCCGGGACGCTGATATTGACGGGGTATGTGCCCGACAATGCGATTCATGCCACGATCGTTGCATCCGCGGGCCGCAAATTCGGCGAGAAAATCATCGATAAGCTCAAGGCAAGTCTGGGTGCGCCGGCAGGCTTCGATGCCGTCGTCACGCGGGCGCTGCGATCTTTGTCGCGTCTGTCGACAGGGAGACTCGTCGTCTCTGATCGGAGCGTCGATCTCTCCGGCGACGCGCTATATGACCCGGCCGAAAGGCAAATCCGCGCTAATTTGCCCAAGGATCTACCTCGTGGCTGGGAGGCAAAAATGGAAATTTCGGTCAAGCCGCCGGCAGCCCCGGTCGATCCGACGGTGTGTCAGCAACTGTTCGGTGAACTTCTGGAGAAGCGCACCATTCAGTTTGAAACCGGTCAGGCGACGTTGGAGCTCGATTCGATCGGCCTGCTCGATCAATTGACGGAAACCGCGCTGCGTTGCCCGACGGCCACAATCGAGATCGTGGGACACACCGACAGTGACGGTGATGCGTCATTTAACCAGACACTGTCTGAACGACGCGCGCAGGCGGTTGTGGACTTTCTGGTGAAAGCCGGATTGCCTGCCAGTCGATTCAGGCCGATCGGATTCGGCAGCGCTCAGCCAATTGCCACCAATGACACCGACGAGGGCAAAGCGAAGAATCGACGCATTGATTTCATTGTGAGGCAGTAAAGATATGGTCTACCTGGCAGGATTTCACTGGGTTTGGCTCATTGTATCGTTGCTGCTTGGCCTTGCTATGGGTTGGATTGCGGTGGTGCATCGCGGGCGGGGAGTTTCAAAACCAACTGCGCGGTGGCTATCGGCTCTGGTCTTAGCGCTGATTGTGGCAGCTTTCATGCACGTTGTTCCCGGCCGGTTCGGTTATTGGCTTGACCTTGGACTGGTGATGCTCGGAGTCTATCTTGCAGGTTGCGCGGCCGGATCGTGGTTGCGCGAGGGGGTAGTCTCGCGTCAGGCGGCGTCCGGGGGATCGACGGAACACTCTGGCGAGACACTCTGATGTGTTGAAATTAAGGGATTTGTTGACGCCGGCTGAATTCCACTAGGAACCAAAACACGCTACGACCATGTCCCGTGAATGAATGCGGAAAGGCACGACGTTGCCGTGGACCGCATTTCGAGGTTCTCGATGCTTGGATTAATACGCAGAGCGATCTCGATTCTGCGCCGGAAACGAATCCTGCACAAGCTCGGTGTGGCGATCAGCGTCACTGTTATCGCGGCCGCTTTCTACGTGCTCTTCCATATTCTCCGGGACATCGATGTCGAGGAGGTGATGGAGGCCATCAAGCGGACCGAGTGGAGCTCGATCGCGTTGGCGGGCCTGTTCGTTGCCGCGGGCTATTTCACGCTGACATTCTATGACCTGTTTGCAGTGCGGACCATCGGGGTCACTCATGTCCCCTACCGCGTCACGGCGTTCGCGGCCTTTACCAGCTATTCGGTTGGCCACAACGTCGGCGCCAGCGTGTTTACTGGCGGGGCGGTGCGCTATCGCATCTATTCCGCTTGGGGGTTGAATGCGGTCGATGTCGCAAAAGTCTGCTTTCTGGCGGGTCTCACCTTCTGGCTCGGCAATGCCGCCGTGCTCGGACTTGGTATCGCCTACCACCCCGAGGCGGCGACGAGCATTGATCAGCTTCCGCCAGTGTTCAATAGGCTGATCGCAATCGCGATCATTCTTGCACTGATCGGGTATGTGATCTGGGTTGGGATCCGGCCGCGTCGCGTCGGTAGCGGGGCATGGACGGTGGTTCTGCCGGGCAGTCGGCTGACGCTGCTGCAAATTTTTATTGGAATCGTCGATCTGGGATTTTGCGCACTCGCGATGTACGTGCTGCTTCCCCACCAGCCCAATGTCGGCTTTGTCGTTGTCGCGGTGATTTTTGTGTCCGCGACGTTGCTGGGTTTTGCAAGTCATTCGCCCGGGGGGCTCGGCGTGTTCGACGCTGCCATGCTGATCGGCCTGTGGCAGATGGAGAAGAAGGATCTTCTGGCCGGGATGCTGTTGTTCCGGCTGTTCTATTATGTTTTGCCCTTCACCATTTCCATAATCTTGCTCACGTTTCGGGAAGTTTTTGTCAGCGCGCGAATGAGACGCGTGGGTAAGGCGCCGACCGGATCGAAAGCTGGACCCGACAGTAAACTGCCCTATCTGGGGGAGCATGGCGATTCTGGCGCCTGACAGCACTCAAGCGGCTGCGGAAGCAAACGCCTCCCGGGTCTCAGGGCCCGGTGCGAGGTCCACATCCTGGCCGGACCGGTTGCGCCGCTCCGCGCTCATCCTGCTCGTTGCCGGGCTTGTTTTGACCGCACTGGTTGTGTTCGGCGGCTTGCAGCCTTTGGGCGCCATCGTTGCCTTTGTCTGCATCACCGGTGCGGCGCTGGTGCCCTGGCAGGTTCAGGATCCGGATGCCTCGCGCGAAACCGAACTCTGGGCCAATCCGGTCGAGACGGAGGTGGCACATGCCATCGTTGCCGGTATGCCGGATCCCAACGTGCTGCTCGATAGGGTCGGCCGCGTCATCCATCTCAATGCCGCGGCGGCGCAGCTCGTACCGGCGTTGCGCCGGAGCGAGCTCGCGCAGTTCGCACTGCGAGCGCCTGAGATCGTCACAGCGTTGCGTGAGGCGATTGCGACCCGGGAATCGCGGCGGACGACCTATCTCAATCCTGTTCCGGTCGATCGGTGGATGGAATTGATCATCACGCCGATTCCGGTGCCGACTGCATTCGGTGGCGTCGACTATTGCATGCTTTTGACGTTTCACGATCAGACGCCGTTGCGCCGGGTCGAGGAAATGCGCGCCGATTTCGTCGCCAATGCGAGCCACGAGTTGCGCACGCCTCTCGCTGCGCTCTCGGGGTTCATCGACACGCTGCAAGGTCCTGCGCGCGAGGATGCCCGGGCACGAGAGCGGTTTCTTGGCATCATGCACGCGCAGGCGGCGCGGATGGCACGGCTGATCGACGATCTCTTGTCGCTGTCGCGGGTCGAGCTGTCGGCGCATGTGCGTCCAGAGACGATTGTCGATGTTGTTCCGATCGTACGAGAGGTCGTCGACGGACTTGAGCCGCTGGCGGCGGAGCGTCATGTCGAGATCGAGGTCGCATTGCCCGAGGCCTCGGTGCGGATCTGCGGCGATCGTGAGGAGCTGCTGCGGCTATTCGAGAACCTGATCGAGAACGCGCTGAAATATGGCGCGTCCGGCGGCAGGGTCATGGTGTCGTCGATGCTCGGCGTCTCGCCGGAGGGCGCGCCGGAATTCCGGGTGGTGGTGCGGGATTTCGGTCCTGGCATCGCGCCTGAGCATTTGCCGCGCCTTACCGAACGCTTCTATCGGGTCGACGTCGGCGACAGCCGGGCTCAAGGCGGCACAGGCCTCGGCCTGTCCTTGGTGAAACATATTCTCAACCGTCATCGCGGTCGGCTCCTGATCGAGAGCGTGCCCGGTCATGGCGCGAGCTTTACCGCTTGTTTTCCACAGGCGCAGAACGCGACGGAAGCTGAAAATTAAATAGTTTCAGATGCTTGGATGTGTCATGCCACTGTCGTCAAACTGTCGTAAAAGCAGCATCGGCCGTACCTAGAAGGGGCGATGAGCGCAACCGCGCTCTCTGCTCAATGCGAGGGAGATCGCGCATGAATTTCTTCCGGGTCATCGCCGCCGCTGGCCTCGTCGTCGCCTCTGCGGCTGTCTTTTCGGTTCCGGCGAAGGCAGCCGATGTCACTGGCGCGGGCGCGACCTTCCCGTTTCCGGTCTATTCCAAATGGGCTGATGCCTACAAGAAAGAGACCGGCAACGGTCTGAACTATCAGTCGATCGGGTCGGGCGCCGGCATCAAGCAAATTCTTGCCAAGACGGTGACCTTCGGCGCGACCGACGCGCCGCTGAAGGCCGACAAGCTCGAGAAGGATGGTCTTGTGCAGTGGCCGATGGTGATGGGAGCGATCGTACCCGTCGTGAATGTCGAGGGCGTGAAGCCTGGTGAACTGGTCCTTTCGGGCGAATTGCTCGGTGATATCTATCTCGGCAAGGTCACGAAGTGGGACGATCCTGTGATCGCGAAACTCAATCCGGGCGTCAAGCTGCCTTCGGCTCCGATCGCGGTGGTGCATCGTTCGGACGGGTCAGGCACCTCGTTCAATTTCACCAACTATCTGTCCAAGGTGAACGCGGAGTGGAAGTCCAAGGTCGGCGAGGGCACCGCGGTCGAATGGCCGGCGGGTGTCGGTGCCAAAGGCAATGAAGGGGTTTCCGGCAATGTCGGCCAGACCAAGAACTCGATCGGCTATGTCGAATACGCCTATGCCAAGCAGAACAAGCTGACTTATGTCGCGCTCGTCAACAAGGCCGGCAAGGCGGTGCAGCCGACCATCGCTTCCTTCCAGGCCGCGGCCGCCAGCGCCGATTGGGCTCACTCGCCGGGATACTACGTCATCCTGACGGATCAGCCGGGCGAGACTTCCTGGCCAATCACAGCCGCGACGTTCATCCTGATGCACAATGAGCCGGCCGACAAGGCGGCCTCCGCTGAAGCCATCAAGTTCTTCAAATGGGCGTTTGAGAAGGGCGGCAGGATGGCTGAGGAACTCGACTACATTCCGATGCCGGACTCGGTCGTCGAGCAAATCAAGAAAACCTGGACCTCCGAGATCAAAAGCTGATCTTGGGTAGTGGAGGAGCGCCAGAGCGCTCCTCCACTAGTTTTTGACTGGTGCAAAAAAGCTGTCTCCGTATCCCGGGCATGATGCTTTGCGAGACATACAGGACATAGGAATAGGCGTGACGGAAATAGCCCTTCATGGCAGCGCGGTGGAGTCGGCGGACCGCTATGATCGAACCCGCGCTCTGAACGCATTCAGGTTCGGGGATCGCGCGTTCTACTGGACCACGCGCATCAGCGCGATGCTCGTTCTGATGTTGCTTGGCGGAATCATCATTTCGCTGGTCGTGGGATCCTGGCCTGCGATTGTGGAGTATGGAAGCGGGTTCCTGACGACGCAGCGCTGGGCGCCGTCCGCCGAGCCGCCGGTGCTGGGCGCGCTGAGTCCGGTGTACGGCACCGTCCTGACCTCGGTCATCGCCATGATGATCGCTGTCCCGGTCGGAATCGGAATTGCTGTTTTCCTTACCGAGCTGTGCCCGCTGTGGGCGCGCTGGCCGATCGGCATGGCGATTGAGCTGCTCGCGGGCATTCCTTCGATCATCTACGGCATGTGGGGCTTCTTCATCCTCGGTCCGATCCTCGCCAACACGGTGCAGCCCTTCTTCATAGACCTATTTGAAGGTGTGCCGGTCCTTGGTGCGATCTTCGGTGGTCCGCCGTCGTATCTGAGCCTGTTCAACGCGTCGCTGATCCTCGGGATCATGGTGCTGCCTTTCATCACCGCGATTTCGCGTGACGTATTCGCAACCGTGCCGCCCGTCCTGAAAGAGGCGGCCTATGGCGTCGGCTGCACCACCTGGGAAGTCGTCTGGCACGTTGTGCTGCCCTATACGCGCGTTGGCGTGATCGGCGGCGCCATGCTGGCGCTCGGCCGTGCGCTCGGCGAAACGATGGCGGTGACATTTATTATCGGCAACTCGTTCCGCATCTCGCCATCGATCTTCGCGCCCGGCACGACGATTTCCGCAGCGATCGCCAGCGAGTTCGCGGAGAGCGACGGCTTGCATCAGTCGAGCCTGATGCTGCTCGGTCTGCTGTTGTTCGTTCTGACGTTCTTTGTGCTCGCCGCAGCGCGGCTGTTGCTGTTGCGGTTGGAGAAGAAGGCAGGGAAATAGGCATGGCACGGAAGAACGGAACCCGGTTTTTCCCGACAAACGAATTCGTTTGTCCAGCGATTATGCCTGTTCAGGTCAAGCCATGAATCCGATCTATGCGTCCCGCCGCCGTCGAGATGTTATCGTCCGCGCCCTCTGCTTTGTTGCCGCCGCATTCGGTGTCTCCTGGCTCGGGCTCATTCTGTTCACGCTGTTCTATAACGGTCTCGCCGGGATGAGCTGGCAGCTTTTCACCCAGAACACGCCGCCGCCCGGCGCGTCCGAAGGCGGTCTGCTGAACGCTCTTGTCGGCTCCATCATCATGACGGTGATAGGTGTGGGGGTAGGTGCGCCGATCGGGATGTTTGCGGGCACCTACCTCGCGGAATACGGCAAGCACGATCGCCTCGCGCCGGTCATTCGCTTCATCAACGACATCCTTCTCAGTGCGCCTTCAATCATCATCGGTTTGTTCGTATACGGCGCGGTGGTGGTCCCGATGGGAGGATTCTCGGCACTCGCGGGGTCACTAGCGCTCGCCGTGATCGTCATTCCGATCGTGGTGCGCACCACCGAGGACATGCTGAGCCTGGTGCCGAACTCGCTGCGCGAGGCGGCCTCCGCGCTCGGCTTACCGCGCTCGCTCGTCATCAAGCGCATCGCCTATCGCGCCGCGCGAACCGGCCTGATCACCGGCGTGCTGCTTGCCACCGCGCGCGTTGCCGGCGAGACCGCGCCGCTGCTGTTCACCGCCTTGAGCAACCAATTCTTCAGCATGGACCTGACCAACCCGGTCGCTAACCTTCCTGTCACCATCAACAACTTCGTGCAGAGCCCTTACGTCTACTGGAAAGAACTGGCGTGGAGCGCCGCGCTGTTGATCACCTTGGCGGTACTGGCGCTGAACATCATTGCGAGGTTGATGGGTTCTGAGAGGATCGCAAAATGACCCACGGTTCCGTCGCCGCCTCAGGCTCGGCTGCTCCACCGCCGGTGATTGATCCGGTCATTCCGGTGAAGATCGACGCTCTTAACCTCAATTTCTATTACGGCCAGCATCATGCGCTAAAGAACGTCAACCTGTCGATCGCCGGCAACCGCGTGACGGCTTTCATCGGCCCCTCGGGTTGCGGAAAATCGACCCTGCTTCGCATCTTCAACCGCATGTACGACCTGTACCCCGGCCAGCGCGTCGAAGGACGCGTGTTATTGGACGACGCCAACATCCTGGACCCCAAGCTCGATCTTAATCTTTTGCGCGCCAGGGTCGGCATGGTGTTCCAGAAGCCGACGCCGTTTCCGATGACGATCTATGACAACATTGCGTTTGGCATCCGCTTGTACGAGAGGCTGCCGAAATCGGAAATGGACGATCGGGTGGAAAAGGCACTGCGGGACGGCGCCTTGTGGAACGAGGTCAAGGACAAGCTCAATGCGAGCGGACTCAGCCTTTCCGGTGGTCAGCAGCAGCGCCTGTGCATCGCGCGGACCGTTGCGGTGCGGCCCGAGGTGATCCTGTTCGATGAGCCGTGCTCGGCTCTCGACCCGATCTCAACGGCCAAAATCGAAGAGCTGATCGATGAGCTGAAAAGGCACTACACGATTGCGATCGTTACCCATAATATGCAGCAGGCGGCGCGCGTATCGGACTACACCGCGTTCATGTATCTCGGCGAGATGATCGAATTCGGTCCGACCAACAAGCTGTTCACATCGCCCTTAGATCGCCGCACCCAGGATTACATCACCGGCCGTTTCGGCTGAGGCTGCCTGCGGAGACGCGAGGAGAATTTTGATATGGCTTTCGAACACACCGCCAAGGCGTTCGACGACGACCTCCAGGAGCTGACGCGGCTGGTGTCCGAAATGGGCGGACTGGCTGAACGGCAGATCGTGGAATCCCTGGACGCGTTGATCCGCCGCGACGTTGCATTGGGTGCTCGCGTCGTGGCCGCCGATGCCGAAATCGACAAGCTGCAGCGCATGATCGAGGAACGCGCCATGCTGACTATCGCTCGGCGACAACCGATGGCCGTGGATCTGCGCGAGATCGTCGGCGCCATGCGAGTTGCTATCGATCTGGAGCGCATCGGCGATCTCGCCAAGAACATGGGCAAGCGCGTGGTTGCGATCGACAGCGATTTCCGCCCGCTGAAACTGATCCGCGGTCTCGAACATATGACCGATCTCGTGCGGTCCCAGGTCAAGTCGGTGCTCGACGCTTATGCGGCGCACGATCTGCCTTCGGCGATGGCAGTCTGGAAGGGGGACGAGGAGGTGGATGCTATCTGCACCTCTTTGTTCCGCGAACTCCTGACTTACATGATGGAGGATCCGCGGAACATCGGGTTCTGCATTCATCTCATGTTCTGCGCCAAGAACATCGAGAGAATCGGCGACCACGCCACCAACATTGCCGAGACGGTGTTCTACATGATCGAGGGTCAGCAGATTCTCGACAAGCGTCCCAAGGGGGATATGACTGGTTTCGCATCGGCGACTCCACAGAACTGAAACGGGATCAGGCGAGACACGATGGGTGCACGCATTCTGGTAGTGGAAGACGAGGAAGCGTTGACGACGCTGCTGCGTTACAATCTTGAAGCCGAAGGTTATGAGGTCGAAACGGTAACGCGGGGCGATGAGGCGGATACGCGGCTGAAAGAGCGCATCCCCGATCTTGTGGTGCTGGACTGGATGTTGCCGGGCCTGTCCGGCATCGAGCTATGCCGCCGGCTGCGGGCGCGTCCCGAAACCAAGCAGCTTCCGATCATCATGCTCACCGCTCGCGGCGAGGAGAGCGAGCGGGTGCGGGGGCTTGCGACCGGCGCCGACGACTACGTGGTCAAGCCGTTCTCGGTGCCGGAGCTCCTGGCGAGGGTAAAAAGCCTGCTGCGGCGCGCGAGTCCGGCGCGGCTGGCATCGATCCTGATTTTTGGCGACCTAGAGCTCGACCGCGATAGGCACCGCGTTGCGCGTTCCGGTCGTTCGATCGATCTTGGCCCGACCGAGTATCGGCTGTTGGAGTTTTTTCTCGAGCATCCCGGCCGGGTGTTCAGCCGCGAGCAATTGCTCAACAGCGTCTGGGGCCGTGACGTCTATATCGACGAGCGCACCGTCGACGTTCACATCGGACGACTGCGTAAACTGCTCAGTCCGGGTGGTGAGGCGGATCCGATCCGCACGGTGCGTGGTGCAGGCTACGCGTTGGACGAGCAGTTCGCGAGCGCGACTGAGTAAGCGGGGATAGCTGAACAGCGTCGATAATCGTCGTGATGCTGCGCTAGAGCATTTTGTTTTTGATTGAATCAGAAACGAAGGTCTTGATGTTGTTTTGACGCGTTTCCTTCACGCGAACCGGCATCGACTTCACTCGAAAACGCTATAGAGCGTCAACCGCGGCTTCCCGCAGATCTACGATCTGCTTGGACGCAAAACGAAATGGCCGGCTCAAGCCTGGCTATGACGAGATTTGAAGTTACGCTGTGATTACCGCGCCTTCGGCGCTTGGCGGCGACGGTCGGCGGCGGGCTGATAGGCGATGCGCGAGTGGTGCGCGCAATAGGGCAGGCCGGTGAGAGCCTTGCCACCGCAGAAGAAGAATTCCGGACTCGAGGGGTCGCCAACCGGCCAATGGCAAGTGGCTTCGCTGAGTTCGAGTAGTGATAGCCGCTGGCTCATAGGCACGACATTGTCGTAGGCGATCGGGTCTGGCTCGAGTTCAATCTCGAAGGCCTGCGCGAGCGCGGTATTTCCCCGGGAGACAGGGCGGGACACCCGCATCATGTGCTGGGCCGGACGGGCCTTGCGCGGCCGCGGCACCGTTGACGAAGGGCTCTTGGCGCGGCCCGATAGACCCAACCGGTGCACCTTGCCGATCACCGCGTTACGCGTCACGTTGCCGAGTTCGGCGGCGATCTGACTTGCGGAAAGTCCCGCTTCCCAAAGTTTCTTCAGTTGTTCGACACGGTCGTCGGTCCAGGTTATCACCGTCATCGCACATTGTTCCCTTGTTTAAGGCGTGCCCCCCGCAAGGCCGCGCACCTGAAGCGCCCCCTGAGAAACTCGTGTCGGCAGAATCCCTTAACCCTCGCCGGGCGGGAAAACGCCCGGGCGCTTACGCTGAGAACAGGGACCGATCGAGGATCAAAACGCCGCACGAGATGTCGTATTCGACAAGCCTAAGGCTACAATATGCCGTGACTCACGCGCAAGAGTCGGGCCTTACGGCGTCCACATGTTCTGCAAGAAAATGAGAGAATCGGCTCATTCTGCGACTTTCCCGCATCACCGAAGCACAAGTGGAATATTGACAGTAATCGCCGTGCACCTAGAATAACCGTCGCGTGCCGCCTTGAAAGGCGGCACATTTCGTTTCCGGGGCTGACAGTTCGTTGGTCGCGCCACAGCGCAGCCGAGCCGTTCCGCTTCCCATCAACCGGCAAATCGTCATGACTACAGCAGCGGCGTCTCATCTATTGCCCGTTTTCGCAAGGGCCGATCTTTCATTCGAGAGCGGCGAGGGAGCCTGGTTGCTTGGCTCCGACGGCGGACGCTATCTCGATTTCACCAGCGGCGTTGCCGTGAATGCGCTTGGCCATTGTCACCCGCATCTCGTCGCCGCGCTTCAGGCGCAGGCGGCAAAGCTCTGGCACGTCTCGAACCTTTTCAAATCGCCCGACGGCGAGCGTCTGGCGGCACGGCTCTGCGACCAGAGCTTTGCCGATTTCGTCTTCTTCGCCAATTCCGGCGCAGAGGCGGTGGAGTGCGCCATCAAGGTCGCGCGCCGTTATCATGCCCACAGGGGCAATCCGGAACGCTATCGGATGGTCACCTTTGAAGGCGCCTTCCATGGTCGCACGCTGGCGATGCTGGCTGCCACCGGCTCGAAAAAATATCTCGAAGGATACGGGCCGCCGGCGGACGGCTTTGACCAAGTGCCGCTCGGCGATATCGAAGCCGTAAAGAAGGCGATCGGTCCTGAGACCGCCGGAATCCTGATCGAGCCGTTGCAAGGCGAAGGTGGCGTGCGCGAGCCGCCCCACGCGTTCTTCCGAGCGCTGCGTCAGCTTTGCGACGAGCGCGGCCTGCTGCTGGTTTTTGACGAGGTGCAGACCGGTATGGGGCGTACCGGCGATCTCTTTGCCTACAAGCGCATTGGCGTTGCGCCGGATGTGATGTCATTGGCGAAGGCGCTCGGCGGCGGTTTTCCGATCGGCGCCTGTCTTGCGACCGCGGAAGCCGCTTCCGGCATGACGCCTGGCTCGCACGGTTCGACCTTTGGCGGTAATCCGCTAGCGGTTGCGGCGGCCAATGCCGTGCTCGACGTGATGCTTGAGCCTGGCTTCTTCGAGCGGACCCGAAAGATGTCGCTGCTTTTGAAACAGAAGCTGGCTTCGGTCGTCGATCGATATCCCGATGTGCTTAGCGATGTGCGAGGCGAGGGGCTTCTGATCGGCCTCAAGGCCGTGGTCCCATCGGGCGATCTGGTCAGCGCGCTACGTGAGGAAAAGCTCTTGACCGTTGGCGCCGGCGAAAATGTTGTGCGCTTGCTGCCGCCGCTGATCATCGGCGACGCCGAGATCGAGGAGTCGGTGCGGCGGCTGGAGCGGGCCTGCGTCAGGCTGTCCGGCGCATCCGCCAAGAAGGAAGCCGCGCAATGAGCAAGGCGCCACGGCATTTTCTCGATCTGTTCGACGTGCCGAGGACGGAACTGCGCGCGATTCTCGACGCCAGCGTCGCGATGAAGAAGCGACGCAAGGAGGGCCGGATCGCCGACAGGTCGCTCGAAGGCAAGACGCTGGCGATGATCTTCGACAAGCCCTCGACACGCACCCGCGTGTCGTTCGACGTCGGCATGCGCCAGCTCGGTGGCGAGGCGATCATGCTGACCGGGGCCGAAATGCAGCTCGGACGCGGCGAGACCATCGCTGATACCGCGAAGGTGCTGTCACGCTTCGTCGATATCATCATGATCCGCATCCTCAGCCACGACGCGCTGACGGAACTGGCGACCCACGCAACCGTGCCCGTCATTAACGGACTGACGCGGCGATCGCACCCCTGCCAGGTGATGGCCGACGTGATGACTTTCGAGGAACACCGCGGGCCGATCAAGGGCCGTACCGTGGCGTGGACCGGCGACGACAACAACGTGCTGGCGTCGTGGGCGCACGCGGCGGAGCGCTTCAGCTTTAATCTCAACATCGCGACTCCGCCGGAGCTTGCACCGAACAAGCTGCTGAAGGACTGGATCAGATCGAGCGGCGCGCCGATCAGGCTCGTCACGGATCCGGAAGCGGCGGTGCGCGGCGCAGACTGCATCGTCACCGACACCTGGGTGTCGATGGGCGACAAAGACGGCGAGCACCGTCACAATCTGCTCAAGCCTTACCAGGTCAATTCAAAGCTGATGCGGCTCGCAAAGCCGGACGCGCTGTTCATGCACTGCCTGCCGGCGCATCGCGGCGACGAGGTCACCGACGAGGTAATTGACGGACCGCAGTCGGTGGTGTTCGACGAGGCCGAAAACCGGCTGCACGCGCAGAAGGGCATTCTGGCCTGGTGTCTCCACGCGGCGGGATAGCGGAGCGGTTTCGGCCGGTGTTTTAAGGAGGCGGCCAATTTAAGGAGGCGGCCAAGCCTGATGTAACGCGAGCTAGCCCGGCCGGCGTCCCGCGCGGGGGGCATGAGATTCCAGAGCACGGATGCGGTCGGCCAGCGTGCTAACCGGAATCGCTCCGTTACCCGCCGAGCCATTGACCGTTTTCGTGGCTTTGGCGGGACCCGTAGCTGTTGCCGTCAGGATGGCTTCGATCGGGGAATCCGGCCCTTCGATGGTCATGGCCAGCCTCGCGACTTCGGCGGCGATGTCATTAATGTGCTCCCGCAACAGCGCGTTTTCCATCTGCTCGACCGTACCGGACTCCGCCTGACGCTGGAGCACGTTGATGTCGCGCTGCAATTTGGTTCGCTCGTCGTGGGCAGCGCGCAGCGCCCGTTCGGTCGCCAGTATTTCGTTGCGCAGCCCATCGATGAGCGGAGACTTACCGCCGTTTAGCGACGCAATCTCGTCGCGTAACTCACTGTTGGCGCGTTCCGCGGCAGCTTTGACTCGCCGCAACTCACTGTTCTTCGTATTTCGCTCGGCAAGCGCCGTGGTCTGCGCAGCGAAGTCGGCTTCGAGTTCTCTGACCCGACCGCCGAGCCTTTCCGCGTCCTTGGTTTTGTCGATGAGCTGGCCGTCAATCTTGACGATGCGCTGGCTTAGATTCTCGACGTGTTTGCGTGCCTCGTCGCGCTCCCTGGCCGCGACTGTTGTTTGGCCGCGCTGTTGCTCGAGTAGTGTATTCGTAGCGGCGAGTTCGTTTTCGATATCGTTGAGGCGGCTCTGCAATCGCTCGATCTGCGCGCGTACGACGAACAGTTCGGCTTGCCGGCCTTCGGCAGTCAACGAGCGGTCCGACAAGTCCTGGCGAAGCCGCCCGAGTTCCTTTTGCCGCTCGGCGAGGGTCTGCTCGACGCTCCGCAACATTTCCGCCTTGGTGGCAAGCTCCTGTTCGGCTGACTGCAATCGCTCCCCTGCCGTTTTCCCGCGTCCCTCTAGACTGAATATCCTCGCGTTCTTCTCGCCGAGCTCCACCTTCAGGCGGTTGATTGCGTCGGCCTTTTTGCCGAGCTCAGCGGACTGGCTGGCGACCTTCCTCTTGAGTTGGTCGACACTCATTTCCAGCCGCCGCGCCGACATCGCAAATTCGGCACGCAACTGATCTTTGTCGGCCTGGATTTCAGCCATCGACATCGGGGTAGCGGCTTCCATGCGTTTGATGGTGAGGCGGACTGCGCGGTCGTGCACGAGCGGCATGACCATCAGTCCGCACAGCATCGAAATTAGAAAACCGATCGCCAGATACATGATCGGCTCGACCATGGGCAACGCTCCACAACCCGGAAAGGCGCTAGGGATCTGGTTACCATGCCACGGGTGGCCGGTGAAAGGCCAGCGCTACGCCTCAATCGGTTTCCCAACCAAGCGGAATAGTCGCAAGAAAATGCTTTCAGTCAGTAACGTGCGCCTACTTTGATGCAAGACCGCATCCTTCTGCGGATATTCGCTGGACGTCAGAACGGGTTCCAGGTCGCTTGGGGCGTATACTTCAAATAGCCGATATTGGCGCCGAGCCGTAGTCCGAGACCCGAGCGGATCGGCACCAGCACGATGTTGTTTGCGGTCAGCGCCGTCATTCCGAAGCCGCCGACGATATAGGCGGAACCGTCGATGCCTGCGAAACGCTGATAGATCGCGCTTGTGGCGGGCAGGTTGTAGACCAGCGTCATGGTGCGGGCGCCGTCGCCGCCCCAGTCGAATCCGACGGATGGCCCCTGCCAATAGACTTTCAGGTCACCGGCATTCTTGGTGTAGAGGGTGCCCTCGCCGTAGCGCAGCCCCGCCACAAAGGCCCCCGAGCCTTCCTCGCCGAGGATGTAGCCGTTCGGCAGGCCCCATTGGCTCACCGCACGTTCGATGACCGAGGCGAGCCCGCGTGAGACGTTGCCGAAGAACCGGGTTCCGGATGTGAGAAGTTCATCCGACGAATAGGTGCCAGGACCGCTGCTCCGTTGTGCCGGCTGTGCCCGGTAAGGCGCCGATTGCTGGGCAGAGGCCGGCACAGTCCCGAACATCACCGCAGCGAGCGCGACCGCTGCAAGGCGCGAAATAAGAGTCATGAAAAGCACCCCAAGTAGCAACTTGTCACTGCGTCCTTAACCCGATGCTGAGATGCAGGTTCGTAGGATGCGGCGATCGTCCCCCGACTCGCGAGTTATCGGCACCAACTATGACGGCACGGCGGCAGGAAAGATATGGCTTGTGCCTCGGAATAGCCGTGATCGCCTCGCTGGGGTGCGCCTTCGCTATCTCGGAGATCAATTTGGCGGCTCGGGCCGCCACCTCCGAACGGGTCGTGGTCGACAGGTATACGGGGCTGGCGATCGGCGGGTTCGATCCCGTGGCTTTTTTTACCGACGCACGGCCGGTGCAGGGCGACGCCGACTACGAGGTCTCGCAGGGCGGCGCTATCTGGCGCTTCAGCAATCCCGACAACCGCGCCTTTTTCATCGCCAACCCCGATGTTTATAGTCCACGTTTCGGGGGCTACGATCCGGTGGATATTGCGCGGGGTGTGACTTGCGCTGGAACGGCGCGACTCTGGCTGATTTTCGGTCAGCGGCTTTATCTATTCGGTCATGAGGACAGTCGCGCGGCTTTCGCGGCTAATCCGGCGCACTATCTGCGCGAGGCGACGCGCCGCTGGGCCGTGCTGAAAGAAACCCTCGCGCAGTAGTGCGGCGCCGGCTTCGCCTAACCTCGGGGCGCGGCAGAAGGGTCGCCCCAGGCAATAAACTCCGGGACCAGAAACCCCTCGCGGGCTAGGCCGAAATGCAGCGGCGCACCCAACTCATCCGTGACCTTGCCGCCGGCGGCGGTGACCAGAGCGTGACCTGCCGCAACGTCCCATTCGCCGGTCGGGGCGAGTCGTGGGTAGATATCGGCGCCGCCCTCCGCGATCCGGCAGAACTTGACGGCGGAGCCGAGCGGTTTGCGCACCGCGCCGGGCCGGCGCTCGATGAATGCGTCCGAGCGGTGGTCGGCGTGGGAGCGGCTGACGGCGGCGACCCATTGGGAGCCGGGGGGAGGAAGCGGTCGGGTCGCAATCGGCTTTGCGGCGCCGGACTCACCGCCGTCCGGCGTGACCGCGACGCGCTGGGCGCCGCGTCCGACAAGACCTCGCCAGATCGACCCGAGCGCCGGCGCGCCGATGATGCCGAGTAGCGGCACCCCGTCCGTCACGATTGCAAGGTTCACCGTGTATTCGTCGCGACCCGCGATGAATTCCTTGGTGCCATCCAGCGGATCGATCACGAACAAACTTCCGGAGTAAGGCGGTGTCGCGAGATGCACGCGCTCCTCGGACAGCACCGGAATATCGGGGCGGAGTTGCGCGAGTCCTTCGGCGATCACACGGTCAGAGGCGAGATCCGCGTCCGTGACGGGAGACCCGTCGATTTTGCCGCCGATCATCATGCGGCCGCGATTGATCGAGAGCACGGCGGCGCCGGCTTTCGCGACCAGTTCCGTGAGTGAGTCCATCAGCGCGGCAGCGGAGTGAGCGTCGATCACCGGCACGTTCGAGGTGTCCTTGCGTAGCGCCGGGGGACGGCGGCGACTGCCTCAAGGTGGCAGCACAGGCTCAGGCCGTGTATCAAACTCTGAAGATCGTTTGATTCGCCATGTCCGCGTGCTGCGGAGTTGCCGAAACTGATCCCAGGAATACATTTTATGTCTGGCACACCGTCTCCCGATTCCGCTCCCGACGCGCTTGAACTCGCGGCACTGCTCTGTTCACGCGTCTGTCACGACCTCATTAGTCCCGTAGGCGCAATCGTCAACGGACTTGAGGTATTGGACGACGATCCCAAGCCGGACGATCGTGAGTTTGCCCTCGATTTGATTCGCAAGAGCGCCAAAATTGCGTCGGCGCGGTTGCAGTTTTGCCGTCTCGCATTCGGGGCAGCGGGCTCGGCCGGAGCGCAGATCGACCTCGGCGATGCCCAGAACATGGCGAAGGGACATTTCGAGGACGGCAAGATCACGCTCGCCTGGAATTTACCGCGCCTTCTGCTGCCGAAGAACAGGGTGAAACTCTTGCTCAACTTGCTGATGATCGCGCAGCAGACAATTCCCCGCGGGGGAGTGCTAACGGTCGACTCGCTCGGGCAGGGCGAGGCCATGGGCTTCCGGATCACCGCCGCCGGGTTGAATGCCCGCGTGTCGCAGCCCGTCGCCGATCTTCTAGCGTCTGGTTCGTCCAACACCGTCGATGCCCACGCGGTTCAACCCTATTACACCCGTCTGCTGGCAGACGCCTGCGGCATCAGCATTTCGCTTGTCGCCGATGGCGACCAGGTGGTTGCGACTGCCAACTAAAGCCTCCGCCTCACCGACCAGGTTAACAAATGGTTTCCAGGTCAGACGCAATGGTTTCGAAGCTCGTTGCGAATGATGGTCTCGGTCGTTTTGTTTACCAGTTTGGCGGGCTCTTTTTGACTTGCTCAACCAATGTTAACGCTTTGCGGTGAAACTGGCCCGGCCGTGAAAGGCGCGACGACGTCGCCTCGGCGTTTCGAAGGCCAGAAGGCATGGATGATCTTCTTTGCGAATTCCTGACCGAGACCAACGAGAGTTTGGACACGGTTGACAACCAGCTCGTCCGATTCGAGCAGGATCCAAACAATGCGAAGATATTGGATAATATCTTCCGGCTGGTCCATACCATCAAGGGAACGTGCGGCTTTCTGGGCCTTCCAAGGCTAGAAGCGCTCGCTCATGCGGCGGAGACGCTGATGGGCAAGTTTCGTGACGGCATGCCGGTGACCGGCGAGGCCGTGACGCTTATTCTCTCCACCATCGATCGTATCAAGGACATCTTGGGCCAGCTCGAGGCGACCGGAACGGAGCCGGAGGGGGCCGATGCCGATCTGATCGATGCATTGCATCACATGGCCGAAGATGGCCCGTCCAACTCCGCTCCCGAGCCGTCCGAGCCCATGTCGGCAGATGAAACGGCGGGGACGCTCACCTACCAGATTCTCGAACGACCTCTGCGCCCCGGCGAGGTGTCGCTTGATGATCTCGAGCGCGCGTTCCGTGAGACGAATGTCGAGCCGACTGCGCCTGCTTCGCAGCCCGCGCCCGAAGTGTCCGCGGCGCCCGTTGCTTCGAAGCCAGTCGCAAAGGCTGCTCCGAAGAAAGTGGAGGATGCTCCGGAAGGCGATCGGGTCGCCAACCAGTCCATTCGCGTCAATGTGGATACGCTTGAGCACCTGATGACGATGGTGTCCGAGCTCGTGTTAACGCGCAACCAGCTGCTCGAGATCAGCCGTCGCCAAGAAGACAACGAATTCAAGGTGCCGCTGCAACGGTTATCCAACGTCACCGCGGAGCTGCAGGAGGGCGTCATGAAGACGCGGATGCAGCCTATCGGCAACGCCTGGCAGAAGCTGCCCCGCATCGTGCGAGACCTCTCGAGCGAACTCGGCAAGCAGATCGAACTCGAGATGCATGGCGCCGACACCGAACTCGACCGTCAGGTTCTTGATCTCATCAAGGATCCGCTGACGCACATGGTACGAAATTCCGCCGATCATGGCCTGGAAACACCGGCCGAGCGCGTCAAGGCGGGCAAGCCGGAGCAGGGCTCGATCCGTCTTTCGGCGTATCACGAGGGCGGCCACATCATTATCTGCATCGCTGACAACGGCCGCGGCCTCAATACCGAGCGCATCAAGGCCAAGGCCATTCAAAACGGTTTGGCGACCGAGGCCGAAATCGAGAAGATGACCGAGGCGCAGATCCATAAGTTCATCTTCGCACCGGGGTTCTCCACCGCTGCAGCTGTAACCAGCGTCTCCGGTCGCGGCGTCGGTATGGATGTGGTGCGGACCAATATCGATCAGATCGGCGGTACAATCGACGTCAAGTCGGTGGCCGGCGAGGGTTCGAGCGTCACCATCAAAATTCCGCTGACGCTGGCGATCGTGTCCGCGCTGATCGTGGAGGCCACGGGTGATCGCTTTGCGATACCGCAGCTTTCGGTGGTCGAGCTGGTGCGTGCGCGCGCCAATTCGGAGCATCGTATCGAGCGGATCAGGGACACTCCGGTCTTGCGGCTGCGAAATAAGCTCTTGCCATTGATGCACTTGAAGACCCTTCTGAAGATCGATGATGGCTCGGCCAGCGATCCCGAGAACGGCTTCATCGTGGTCACGCAGGTCGGCAACCAGACCTTCGGTATCGTCGTGGACGGCGTGTTCCATACGGAGGAAATCGTGGTCAAGCCGATGTCGACCATGCTGCGGCATATCGGCATGTTCTCGGGCAACACCATCCTGGGCGACGGTGCTGTGATCATGATCATCGACCCGAACGGGATCGCCCACGCGCTGGGCGCATCGGTCTTGTCTCAGCAAGAGATCTCCGATGAGAGCGCTGCGCGAGCCAGCGCCGCCGAGCAGACATCACTTCTGGTCTTCCGTGCCGGATCGGATCAACCCAAGGCCGTGCCGCTCGCACTGGTCACGCGACTGGAAGAGATCGCGGTCGACAAGATCGAGATCTCCGACGGCCGCTATATGGTGCAGTACCGCGATCAGCTCATGCCACTGATTCAGATGGATGGCGTTTCGGTTGGAAAAGACGGGTCGCAACCGGTCCTGGTGTTCGCTGATGACGACCGGGCAGCGGGGCTGGTGGTCGACGAGATCATCGACATCGTCGAGGAGCGTCTGAACATCGAGGTGGCGAGCAGCCAGCAGGGCATCCTCGGCTCCGCCGTCATCAAGGGCCGGGCGACGGACGTGATCGATATCGGTCATTTCCTGCCGATGGCCTTCGCCGACTGGTTCAAGCGCAAGGAGATGCGTGCGGCTGCCACTGCGCGGTCGGTGCTGCTGGTGGATGACAGCGCCTTCTTCCGCAACATGCTCGCGCCGGTTCTCAAGGCTGCAGGCTATCAGGTTCGGCTCGCGACCAACGCGCGGGAAGGTCTCGTCGCGCTGCGGTCGGGTCAGGAATTCGACGCGATCCTCACAGACATCGAAATGCCGGACATGAACGGCTTCGAGTTCGCGGAGACGGTGCGCTCCGATAACCGCTTGAACGGCACTCCGATCATTGCGCTGTCGTCGATGATTTCTCCGGCCGCGATCGAACGGGGCCGTCAGGCCGGTTTCCACGACTACGTAGCCAAATTCGACCGGCCTGGCCTGATTGCTGCACTGAAGGAGCAGACCGCCGAAATTTGCCGGGCGGCATGAAGGACCAGATAATGACCACGGTAAATCACGCAAACGAAAGCGCACTCACCGAATACGTCACCGCGACGATCGGCGACCAGTTGTTTGGGCTGCCGATCTCACGCGTGCAGGACGTGTTCAAGCCGGAACGTCTAACCCGCGTGCCGCTGGCCTCGAACGATATCGCGGGCGTCCTGAATCTGCGGGGCCGTATCGTCACCGCGATCGATATGCGCGCCCGGCTCAAACTTCCCAAGGGAGAAGCCGGTCGCCCGCCCATGGCTATCGGCGTCGAACTGCGTGGTGAGTCCTACGGACTGTTGATCGACTCGATCGGCGAGGTCATGAAACTCCCGGATGAAGGCCGCGAGGTCAATCCGGCTAATCTCGACCTGCGGATGGCGGAGCTGTCGGCAGGTGTGTATCGGCTGGATGGGCAGTTAATGGTTGTTCTCGATGTCGATCGTGTTCTGGAGATTGGACCTGACAAGCTTGCAGCTTGACCCCGGCAAATGCCGGCCGAGGGAAAGCGCTGAAAAGACACGGAGACCAAAATGAAAACGTGCCTGATCGTTGACGACTCGAGTGTCATTCGCAAGGTCGCACGACGTATCCTGGAGGGCTTTAATTTCCACATCGTCGAGGCGGAGGATGGCGAGAAGGCGCTGGATGTTTGCAGGCGTGAACTGCCTGACGCCGTGCTTCTGGACTGGAATATGCCGGTCATGGATGGCTACGAATTCCTTCGCAACCTTCGCCGGATGCCTGGCGGCGATCAGCCGAAGGTTGTGTTCTGCACCACGGAGAACGATGTGGCGCACATCGCCCGCGCGCTCCACGCTGGCGCCAACGAATACATCATGAAGCCGTTCGACAAGGACATCGTGACAGCCAAATTTCAGGAAATCGGCCTGATCTAAATCTCGTCGCGATCCGGACGGCTGGACATTTTTATTTGTTGCGTGGGGTGGGGCATGAGTACTGCTGTGGCAAGTCCGGTGGCTCAAGATTCGAGAAAGCAGGAGCCGCTGCGCGTCATGGTGGTCGATGACTCCGTCGTTATACGCGGACTGATTTCCCGATGGATCGAGGCTGAACCCGACATGATAGTTGCGGCCTCGCTGCGCACCGGGCTCGACGCCGTCAAGCAGGTTGAGCGCGCCAATCCCGATGTCGTGGTCCTCGATATCGAAATGCCCGAACTCGACGGCATTTCCGCGCTGCCGCAACTGCTGGCCAAGAAGCGCAACCTCATTGTCATCATGGCCTCGACGTTGACGCGTCGCAATGCGGAGATCAGCTTCAAGGCGCTGTCGCTCGGCGCCGCCGATTACATTCCGAAGCCCGAGAGCACGCGCGAGATCGCGGCGGCTGATATCTTCAAGCATGACCTGATCCAGAAGATCCGGCACCTCGCTGCAAAACGTCGTCGTCCGGCGACGGCCGCCGCACCGCCGCTGGTCCCGCGCGAACAGGAACCGCTGGCCAAAGCTACTCCTGCGACGAGCCGCCCCCCGCCAACGCTGCGTGCCTTCAGCGCAAACGTCCCGCGTGTGCTGCTGATCGGCTCGTCCACGGGCGGGCCGCAGGCGCTGATGGCGCTGGTAGGTGGAATAGGGCCGGTGATCGACCGTTGTCCGGTGCTGATCACCCAGCACATGCCGCCGACGTTTACCACCATTCTCGCCGAGCATCTGGCGCGGGCCGCAGGGCGCCCCGCGCATGAGGGAGTGGATCAGGAGACCGTGAAGCAGGGTCATATCTATCTTGCACCCGGCGGTCGTCACATGCGGGTGGTCCGAAAAGGAGCAGATGCCGTCATCGTTCTGGATGACGGCCCGGCGGTGAATTTCTGCAAACCAGCCGTCGATCCTCTGTTCACGTCGGCGATAGACGTCTGGCAGGGCGGCGCTCTCGCCGTGATCCTGACCGGAATGGGATCCGATGGAATGCGCGGCGGCAGGCAGATTGTCGCCGCCGGGGGAAATGTCATCGCGCAGGACGAAGCGAGCAGCGTGGTGTGGGGAATGCCAGGCGCCGCCGTCCAGGACGGAATTTGCGCGGCGGTTCTGCCGCTTCAACAAATCGCCCCGAAGCTGGTTCGGTTATTTGCGGGAGACCGTCTGTGACACCGCTTGATTTTGAGTACTTGCGCAAGTTGCTGAAAGAGCGGTCCGGCCTCGATCTTGCCGCCGACAAGCAATATCTGGTCGAGAGCCGTTTGACTCCGCTCGCACGCAAGGCCGGCTTCTCCGGTATCGGCGACCTCGTGCAGAAAATGAAGAACGGTGCTGCGGCCCTGACGGTTGACGTCGTCGAGGCGATGACCACCAACGAAACCTTCTTCTTTCGCGACAAGACACCGTTCGATCATCTGCGCGAGACCGTGATCCCGGCGCTGGTCGAGGCCCGCGCGGCTCGTCGGAACCTGCGGATCTGGTGCGCCGCAGGTTCGACCGGGCAGGAGCCGTATTCGATCGCGATGTGCCTGAAGGAGTGCGGTCCGGCGCTCACGGGCTGGCGCACCGAGATCATCGCCACCGATCTGTCGAACGAGGTGCTCGAAAAATCGCGCGCCGGCCTCTACAGCCAGTTCGAAGTGCAGCGTGGACTGCCCATTCAGTTGCTCATCAAGTATTTCAAGCAGGTTGGCGAACTGTGGCAGATCAACCCCGACATTCGCGCGATGGTTCAGCACCGCCAGCTCAACCTGTTGCAGGATTTTTCCCATCTTGGGATCTTCGACGTGATTTTCTGCCGCAACGTGCTGATCTATTTCAATCAGGAAACCAAAATCGGCGTCTTCACGCGGCTTGCGAAGCAGATGGAAGCTGATGGTTTCCTTGCGCTCGGCGCTGCTGAAACCGTAGTCGGGCTGACCGATGCGTTCAAACCGCATCCCGATAAGCGCGGTCTTTATCTGCCCAATCGCGTTTGCTCGCCCGCGCTGGTGCCGGGCATGCCGTCACCCAAGGCGGCGGCCCGCGCGTAGGTCTGCGCTTCGGGGGCATTCTGGAGCGCGGCTTTGGCGACGACGAATGTGTTGCGCTCGCCGCTTACGCGGCATCCGGAGTGATGCCGCGTTTCACAAGATCGCATGCGGCACAAAGCGAGACGTGTTGCCCGTGATCGGGTTCTCGTCCTCGCGGATCGACAGTCCGCAAGCCTGATCGCCAACGATCCAGCTTCCGATCACCGGATACTGACCATCAAAGGTCGGCAACGGCGCGAAGGCCTGACGCACGAACCCTTCGCCGCCGTAGGGTCCACCCTGCTGATCCAGCGCCGTTCCGCTGCTGACCAGTTCGATGTTGGCGCCTTCGCGTGAGTATATCGGCTTGCGCACATACGAGTTGCCGAGCTTGCTCGCCGCGGCATCGTCCTCGAAATAGGCGGGCAGCAGGTTCGGGTGGTTGGGGAACATCTCCCACAGCAGCGGCAGAATTCCCTTGTTGGAGAGCACGATCTTCCAGGGCGGCTCAACCCATCGCGTCGACGCGGCCTGAACCTTGGAGCCAAAGCTGTCGCGTAGCATCCATTCCCAGGGGTAGAGCTTGAACGCGAGCTCAATGCGACGATTGTCAAGATCGACGAACTGGCCGGTGCCGTCGACGCCGATGCGTTCGATTTCCAGCGATGTCGTTTGAAGGCCGGCCTGCCGGGCGGTGTCCTCGAGATAGTTCAGCGTGACCGCATCCTCGGGGTTGTCGTACAGCCCGGTCAGATGCAGATGGCCATTCGTCGCGATCTCGCGCCAGCGCGCGATCAGTTTGTCGTGGATGGAATTAAACTGATCGACATTCTTGGGAATGATCTGGCGCTCCATCGCCTGTTCGAGCCAGGTCCATTGAAACACCGCGGCCTCGAACAGCGAGGTGGGGGTATCGGCATTGTATTCGAGCAGTTTCGCTGGCCCGTGACCGCTGAAGCTGAAGTCGAAGCGGCCGTAAAGCGTGGGATCGCCGCGCCCCCAGCTCTCGGTGAGGATCCGCCAGCAGGCTTGCGGGATCCTGAGGCGGCGTAGCACGCTCTCGTCATTCATTGCACGCTCGACCAGTTCGAGGCACATGGCGTGGAATTTCGCCGGTCGGCGCTTCGATCTGCTGCTCGATCTCGTCAAGCGTGAACGCATAATAGGCCCGCTCGTCCCAGTACCGCGCGCCGTCAAGGGTATGAAATGCGAAGCCGGCATTCTCCGCGGTCGATTGCCAGTCGTCGCGTTCGGGGCAGGCGATGCGTTGCATAGGAGGAACTCGCGAGCCGCAGGCGTGTCAGCCGCCGGAGAAGTGAGCCGAAATCGCATGGGCAAAACCGCCGAAGCCGCCGCGTGTGACGGAACCGCTGCCGGATTCGGATGAGGAATGGCTCGAGGAGGAATCGCTGCCGCCGTAATAACTCGATCGCGATGACCAGCCGCTGCTCGATGAACCCGAATTGCAGGCCGTTCCGGTCTGGCCGGGTGTTGCGGACGCCGCGACGCCGGGGCGGTTGGGCTCGCAGTTGTCGTGAGGCATCAGCAAATAGGCACCACCGCCGACCGCGAGCGTGCCCATCACCAGCAGCGCGACACGTCCGGAACGTTTCACCGGGGGCGACGATTCGAGCGGCGGCAGCCGTCGTTTCCCGAATTGTTCGGCGGGAGGCTGGGCCATGGTTAGTACACCATCGACGCAGCGTTGATCGCGCCGGCCGCGACCGATGACAGGCCGAGCCAGATCGCCGGCGCGAGTTCGCCGGCGGCGATCCGAGCCGACAGGTTCGGTACGGGAATTTTGACGATGTAATAGACCGCGATCTGCACGATCAGCGCGATCACGCTCCAGATCAGACAGTCGATCACATTGACGGTGTGCATAATGGCACTGACCACCGGAATGACGAAGCCAACCAGACTGAGCCCGAGCGCGATGGCTGCGGCGGGATGGTTGTCGCAGATCAGCTGGAATTCATCGTGCCGCGTGACGCGCGTATAGACGAACAGATACAGCACGACCGCGATCAGGCCTGTGCAGAAATACAGCAGGAAGGCCGGCAGCCCGGCCAGCGATTGCAGGATCATGTCAGCCCCCGTGGTGACGCCTCAGCCCCGGATAATCAGCCATGTTGTGTCAGTCGAGGCAACCCGGCGACGGGTTCAGGGCAGGATCGGGCCTTCGGGTCGAGTAAAATGCAGACTTCTAGGTCTCACAAACAAAGACCCCGCCATTTGCGGCGGGGTCAGTCTGGGAGGAAAGGTGAAGTCCGGTATCACGCCGGAATGCGGACTTCGTCATCGTGCGGTTCACGGAGCACGTAGCCGCGGCCCCAGACGGTTTCGATGAAGTTGCGGCCATCGGAGGCATTGGCGAGTTTCTTGCGCAGCTTGCAAATGAAGACGTCGATGATCTTCAACTCGGGCTCATCCATGCCGCCATAGAGGTGGTTGAGGAACATTTCCTTGGTCAGCGTGGTACCCTTGCGCAAGCTGAGCAGCTCGAGCATCTGATATTCTTTGCCCGTAAGGTGGACACGCTGCCCGCCGACTTCCACAGTCTTGGTGTCGAGATTGACTACGAGATCGCCGGTCTGGATCACCGACTGGGCATGACCCTTGGAGCGGCGCACGATCGCATGGATGCGGGCCACCAGCTCGTCCTTGTGGAAGGGCTTTGTCATGTAGTCGTCGGCGCCGACGCCGAGACCCTTGACCTTGTCCTCGATACCGGCAAGGCCGGAAAGGATCAGAATGGGTGTTTTGATCTTGGAGACGCGCAGCTGCTTGAGCACGTCGTAACCCGACATGTCGGGCAGGTTGAGGTCGAGAAGGATAATGTCGTAATCGTATAGTTTGCCGAGATCGACGCCTTCTTCGCCGAGATCCGTCGTATAGACGTTGAAACTCTCGGACTTGAGCATCAGCTCGATCGACTGCGCGACGGCGCTGTCATCCTCAATCAGCAAAACGCGCATGCCAGTCCCCTAATCGTCGCCGCGCCGGGCGTCAGGCCGGCCGCAATACTTGCGGCACTGGAAACGCCTTTAAGCAACTGATTCGGATCCTGACAGCTTATGGTTAACAAAAACTGTTTCTGTTCTGCAAGTCTCTTCGGTGCAATTTTCATCGAATCGCCCTAAGCTGTTGCATTGAAGCAGCTTTCCTTATCCGACCGGCACTCAGGCTCCACATTAAAAGTCAGGCCTAACCGACTCTCGCGACTCGCCTTCGTCCTGAAGACACGCGCGCTCAGTCACCAAAGACAGTGACGCAATGATTAACGATGCGGGTAAACACGAGGTTAAGGAGCTCGGCTAATGCGCGGAAACCTAAGGATTTCACGATGAAGAGCTTGGCCGAGCGGATTGGCGAGATCGAGCGCGTCAATATTTATGGCCGCGTGGTCGGTGTACGTGGGCTGATGGTTGAGATAGCCGGCCCTATCCATGCGATGTCGGTGGGAGCCCGTATCGTGATCGAGACCGGCGTCGGTCGGGCCATCCCTGCGGAGGTGGTCGGCTTCAACGGCGACAATGCCGTTGTCATGCCGTTTGCCGGCCTTGACGGGGTACGACGCGGCTGCCGTGCCTTGATCGCCAATGCCTCCGGCCAGGTGCGGCCGGCAGCCTCATGGCTCGGACGTGTTATCAACGCCATGGGCGAGCCGATTGACGGCAAAGGGCCGCTACCACAGGGGCCGGCGCCTGTGCCGTACCGTAATTCGCCGCCGTCGGCGCATTCGCGCAAACGGGTCGGCAAACCGCTCGATCTTGGCGTCCGCGCCCTGAACACATTCCTGACCTGCTGCCGCGGCCAGCGGCTCGGCATTTTCGCGGGCTCCGGCGTCGGCAAATCGGTGCTGCTGTCGATGTTGGCGCGCAACGCGGATGCCGACATTTCGGTCATCGGTCTGGTCGGCGAACGCGGTCGTGAGGTGCAGGAGTTCCTGCAGGACGACCTTGGCGAAGAGGGGCTCGCACGATCGGTCGTCGTGGTCGCGACTTCTGATGAGCCCGCCTTGATGCGGCGTCAGGCCGCCTATCTGACTCTGGCGGTCGCGGAATATTTCCGCGACGAGGGCAGGGACGTCATGTGCATGATGGACTCGGTGACACGCTTTGCAATGGCGCAGCGCGAAATCGGATTGTCGACCGGCGAGCCGCCGACCACGAAGGGCTACACACCGACAGTGTTCACCGAATTGCCGAGGCTTCTGGAGCGCGCCGGTCCCGGCGCCGGCGAGGGAACCATCACCGGCATTTTCACCGTGCTGGTGGACGGCGACGATCATAACGAGCCGGTGGCCGACGCAGTGCGCGGCATTCTCGACGGCCACATCGTGATGGAGCGTGCCATTGCCGAGCGAGGTCGCTACCCCGCGATCAACATTTTGAAGTCGGTGTCCCGCACCATGCCGAAATCGGCTGATCCAGCCTTCCTGCCGATCATTACCCGCGCGCGACAGATGATGGCCACTTATTCCGACATGGAGGAACTCGTCCGGCTCGGCGCCTATAGGACCGGCTCCAACGCGGAGGTCGATGAGGCAATCAAGTTGAATCCGATTTTAGAGGATTTTCTGCGCCAGGCGAAGGATGAGGTGACCAGCATCGAGGAGGGTTATCGAAGGTTGCAGCAAATCGTTAAGACCTTGGAAACGGAAAGCTAACTTTGTCGGGTCATCATCGGCTTCTCATAAGAGGAGTACGGCGGGATCCGAAGGAGGTGCCGCCGTTGTCCCGCGTAGATTGGGACTTCTGGGGAGTACGAGTCGATGAAGTCACGTGAAACGCTGATCCGCCTGAAGAAATTCCAGGTCGAGGAGAAGCGTCGGAGAGTGGCTCAGATCGAGGGCATGATTGCTGATTTCCAACGCATGTCGGTCGATCTGGAGCGTGAAATCGAAATCGAGCAGGAACGTGCTGGGATCGATGATCCCGCACATTTCGCGTATCCGACCTATGCCAAGGCAGCGATCCAGCGCCGGGAAAACCTGACCCGCTCCGCCGACGAACTCCGCGTCCAGCTCGAAGATGCCAAGATGGGCTTGGCGGAAGCCTTTGAGGAGCTCAAGAAAGTCGAATTGCTGGATGAGCGCGATCAGGCTCGCGAACGCGCAGAAGAGAACGCTCGCGAGCAGGCCGATCTTGATAGTATCGGTTTAATGCGCTCGCGCATGGGCGCCGCCACCATCGCGTGACGCGGGCGATCCGCCGAAGAGAAAAATTCCGCATCGGCGCCGACGGCTTCTATCTGGGTGCGCTTATTATTATGGGGTGTTTATAACGAAAGAAAACGCCCGTGGGGGGCGGGCGTTTTCCATCGTAGTCCACTTGGGGTTAGTGGGTCCTCTACGTACTCACGTGGCGACTTCGGGGGGCAAATGTAAAGAAGCCTCGTGAATTCCTTCAAACTCCTTCATCGGACGACCATCGCGCCCGAACTCGTAACAGCCATCGGCTTTCCGGCTTTGATGACGCGTGCAGTCTGGGTATAGCCATCGTCAGCGTTCATGCGCGCTGAAATTGCGAAACCCGCCACTGCAATACCTGCAACAAGAGCCACAACCACGATCTTCAGGTGGGTCGTCCGATCCGCGCTGTAAATCGAATGGTTCATTGGAAGCCCTCCTGGCGTAACTTCCTTCTTGGAGATTGGTCTCCGCTGCCTGCGCAGAGGTTCATAATCTCGCGCCCTTAGAACGTAGGAATCGACACCAATGTTCCGAAGGGTTGATCACAAAGTGGTGAAAAGGTGTGAAGATGCGCGATCATTGAACCCGGCCTAATATGGGGAAATGGATAAATTGTGCAAATACATCAGCATTTTAACGTTAAACTGCGCTCGCGGCGCGTCCCGACGGGGCCGGCACAGGCTGGAGATAAACCAGTTGTCTGGTGCCAAAATGCCGCATTAAGAGCGGCGTGATTCGAGCAGCGTGATCAGATGCTGCCGACCGTCTTGAGCCGGGCCCGGGGATGGATTTCGGCCTGCGATAGAACAGAGGTCTGGGCGCGGAAACGTTCGACCAGCGAGCGGACGAACGGCCGGATTGCGGCCGAGGTTACCAGCACCGGCGCTTCGCCTTCCCGGGCGGCCTGTTCGAAGCGGTCGCGCACCGCGGCCATAAATTCTGATAACTTTGACGGCTGCATCGCAAGGCTGCGTTCCTCGCCCTGGCCGATGATGGAGTCGGCAAAGGCCTGTTCCCATTTGGCCGACAGTGCGACCAGTGGCAGGTAACCGTTGACGGAAGTGTTTTGGGCGCAGATTTGACGCGCAAGGCGGGCACGCACGTGCTCGACCAGCGTTGCCGGGTTGCGCGAGAAGGCCAGCGCTTCGGCGATGCCTTCGAGGATAGTGGATAAATCGCGGACGGAAATGCGCTCGGCGAGCAGGAGCTGCAGCACGCGCTGGATGCCGGATATCGTGATCTGGCCTGGAACAATGTCCTTGATCAGCTCGCCCTGTTCCTTCGGTAGATCCTTCAGAAGTTTTTGCACTTCGCCGTAAGAGAGCAGATCCGACATGTTGGTCTTGAGCAGTTCAGTGAGGTGGGTCGAAACGACGGTCGCGGCATCGACCACGGTATAGCCTTTCAGTGAGGCCTCCTCCTTGAGCGAGGCATCCACCCATGTTGCCGGCAGTCCGAAGGTCGGTTCGGTGGTATGAATGCCGGGAACCCCGACCTGATCGCCGGCAGGATCCATCACCATGTACTGGTTCGGCCAGATCCGGCCCGAGCCGGCGTCGACCTCTTTGATCTTGATGATGTAGGTGTTGGCCTCTAGCTGCACGTTGTCGAGAATCCGCACCGCCGGCATCACGAATCCCATCTCGATCGCGAGCGAGCGGCGCAGCGCCTTGATTTGCTCGGTGAGGCGATCCTGGCCATCCGGGCCGTTGACCAGCGGCAACAGCGCATAACCCAGTTCGATCTTCAGATCGTCGATCTTCAGCGCCGCCGAGATCGGCTCTTCCGCACTCGGGGGGGCGACCGCGGCGTCGGACGCCGCCGCCGCCATGGCTGCCGCAGCCGCGACGCTTTGGCGTTTTCGCGAACTCCAGGCAAGCGCCGCCGCTCCGCCGCCGAGCGCGACAAACGGCAGCATCGGAATGCCGGGTAGCAGACCCAGCACCAACATTACCCCGGCTGACATACCAAGCGCTTGCGGATAGCCGGAGAGCTGCTTCATCAGCGCCTTGTCAGCGGCGCCGGTGACGGCAGCTTTGGAGACCAGAAGGCCCGCGGCGGTGGAGACGATGAGTGCGGGAATCTGTGTCACCAGTCCGTCGCCGACGGTGAGCAGCGTGTAGCTGCGCGCGGCGTCGGCGAAGCTCAGGCCCTCCTGCGCAATGCCGATGACCATGCCGCCGATGATGTTGATGAAGACGACGAGCAGGCCGGCGACCGCATCCCCCCGCACGAACTTCGAGGCGCCGTCCATGGCGCCGAAGAAGCCGCTTTCATCTTCCAGCGCCTTGCGGCGTTCCTTGGCGGTCTTTTCGTCGATGAGGCCGGCGGAGAGGTCGGCATCGATCGCCATCTGCTTGCCGGGCATGGAGTCGAGCTGAAAGCGCGCCGCCACCTCGGCGATGCGGCCCGAACCCTTGGTGATGACCACGAAGTTCACGATCACCAGGATCGCGAACACGATGATGCCGATCACGAAGTTGCCGCCCATCACGAAGTTGCCGAAGGCCTCGATGACGTGGCCGGCGGCGGCCGAGCCTTCATGCCCGTGCGACAGGATCAGCCGTGTTGAGGCGAGGTTGAGCGACAGCCGCAGCATGGTCGCAATCAGCAGCACGGTCGGGAAAGAGGAGAATTCCAGCGGCGCCTGGATGAACAGGGACGTCATCAGGATCAGGATTGACAGCGTGATCGAGATCGCCAGAAAGAGGTCGAGGATGATCGACGGCAGCGGAAGAATCAGGACGACAAGGATCGTCAGGATGCCGAAGGCGAGCGCGAGATCGCCGCGCTTCAGCATGGTCCCGATCTCGCCAAAACTCGGAAAACCCGAGCCTGGCGAATTTGCGCCCTGATCCGCCGTGATGCCCCTCATCCTCCCTGTCTCCCCCCCACGCCCAAGGCCGCTCCCGCGCGCCGATCGTCTGCGCGGCGGCTGAGGCGGCTCCATTTTGAAGTAAGGCGCCGCCCTGGCGTTCATTGGGGGCGATGCCGTTCTGAGCGGCTGACGACGCGCGGTCCCCTAGGCAAAATTTGCCCTGTGTATGGTTAGCAAAGAGTTAAGACGCCCTCGTTGCGTCTAGTTCTGTCACTTCCGATGCCGCTAGGTCTCGTGGTCGCTGGTGACCGCTGGAACGATGTCTTTTGGCCGGTGCCCAGACAGAACGTGTTCTTTCGGCACCGCCGTCCCGGTCCGCATCGGGCCTGTACGCTCGCAACCAGCTAATAAGGTCATCGAAATAAAGGTCATCGAGATGTCCGGTTTGCGGAGCAGCGTCAAAAATCCGCTTGGTAAGACCTACGAACCCGCCTGATGCCTGCCTCAGTCCCACATCTTCGGTGGAACGCGTGCCACTTTTAGCGCGGTGGTCACGGAGAGGAGGAAATGCGCGCTCCGATCTGGCGCGCGTGCTCCGTATCGCGCTCGAAGCCACCCAAAGCCCTGACCGCCGATTGCCGCGCGGCACATGACATTGTAAGGGGATGCCTGCGCCGGCGGCGGTTGCACACGCGACGTCCGGCCGGGGCCTGTAGCTCAATGGTTAGAGCCGGCCGCTCATAACGGTCTGGTTGGGGGTTCGAGTCCCTCCGGGCCCACCAGCAAATCAGGCATCTACACGAGCCTGTGAGACCTTCCGGCTCATGTGGCGCCAACGCGTATCAATTTTACGCGAGTGCGACGAAGGCGGCGAGACGATCGGGCCGCGAATTCTCCTGCCGTTGCGCGGCCATCTGGCCTGATGCCCACAACATCTTTAGGTGCGAGATGCGGCGGGGCGACTGACATAGCTGGACAATGTCCCCGCGCAATGCACGGCACAAAGATGCCGACCTGTTCGTCAGCGCCAGAAGCTGGTTACAAATCGAATCTGTGAGGTTGGATAGGTAGTTCCGCTGTGACGACTGCAGCCGTCTTACAGAATGAACGCGGAACGCAAGATTGGGAAAGATAGGATCGACCACAGACCATGGCGCCCGTGCTCTGAAGAAGTGATACACTCGATCGCGGTCCTCGTGGGTATCTCGCCATATGATAGCAATCGGGATCGAAAAAGATGGTTTTGGTTTTACGTTGCACTGCAGCTAACACGAAAGGCTAACGTGCGCGGAGCTTGATCCTGTGGCGCTCGGCTGTCATATATTTATTTGTCCATTTTATCGTTGTGAAGTTGTTCGCAAAATGAGATTTACATTTGGTTTTATTCCCTGTCATCGAAGCCGCATCCAGGTAGGAAGATGAAGAAGCATTCGCGGGAGGAAATTCTTTCGAAGCTTGCCCGGGCAGACGAGCTTGCCCGCACGGGCAATTCCCAGGTCGATGTGTGCAAGGCGCTTGGTGTGAGTGTCATGACCCTTCATCGGTGGAGGAAACTGCCTCTGCCAAGGCAAGAAGCAAATGTTTTTCAGGACAATGCAGGAGAAGGTGTGGCGTCTGCCAGACCTCCGGCGATGGATCAGATGCGTCATGTTCTGGAGGAGCTTAAACTCGAGAACCAGCGGCTTCGAAAGATCGTCACGGATCTCTTGCTAGAGAAAATGAGGCTTGAGGAAGCCGCGGTTACGGCATCGTCTCGTCCGTCGGAGACGCAAGGTGTGCAGGCCCTGCTTGGTCCAGCCAATTCCAGATAGCTGTCCTTGGAAGGGAAAGAAGTGTCTCTCTGCGAGTGCGGAGTTACCTATTCCTCTTGGTCGGTCCGTTCGATTGCGTCCGCTAGTTCTTGGATTTCCCGATCAGCGTTATCTCCGGGCACGAAGCTTGTTACCGATTGACCGCTAGTGAAGCAACGAACGAAGGCGGCGCGGCTAGCGATCGGCGGCCCGACCGCTTCACCGAATGTATTTAACTCGTCGAGCAGTTGCCTTCCCTCGAGCGTACGGCGATCGAGCCTGTTCGGCACCAGGATCACCTTGATTCGATCCCGGCGGCGTTCCCGTGCTGCGTTAATGATCGCAAGAGTCTGAAGCGTTGCGTCGAGGTCAAGGCCGGACGGGGTGCAGGGTACCAAAATCAGATTGGCCACAGCGATGGAGGCCCCCATTTCTCGAGCGTTGGGAGCGGTGTCGATGACGATCACCCCGGCTTCAATGCTGCGCACTTCCTGCGCCCAGGCGGAGACCGACATTTGCTCCAGGGCCATTTCATAGACCGGGAATTCGAGATTGCCGGGCTCCGCCCACTGTGAGGCGGAACGTTGAGGGTCGCTGTCGACAAGCGCAACGTCATGTCCCCGGCGCGCGAGCGCAGCGGCGACACAGACCGCGATTGTGGTTTTGCCGACACCGCCTTTGCGCTGAGTAACGGTTATAATTCTCCGTCTCAGTCCGGGAGAGCTCATGCGGGCGCCACGATAACAAATTCTCACATTTTCCGGTAAAAGCATCTGCCGACGTTACCATTTCTTGACCGAAAATCACAATTGGCTGGCCGGTCAGGGTTTAAAAGCGGTCCGTCCTTCTGATTTTATGCATGCCTAGTGGGCGAATCCGACCCAGATTAGGGAAATCGGCTCGGCAAAGCACGCAGGTATCCGGCTGATGGGCCGACGATCTCAGTCGAATCTAAGTTAAGGGGACGTAATTTGATCCTTGACTTGCGCGATCTGGTGCCTCTAACATAGACATAACAATCGAGAGGTGACATAACATTTATATGTTATGCGAGCCTCGGGTCGGCTCAGGACTAGCACATTCGAACTGCAGTATATTGGTGTCGATTGGCGTCGACTGAATATCTGCTTTCGTCATGAAAAAATCCAGCCAGAGGACGCCATGGCCGTTTCCTATTTGACGAAGACCGAGTTAGGTGAGTTTCTCCATAATAACGGGAACATCGAGGCGGGCGTACGATCGGCGTTGATCGATTCGCTCGAGCAAAGCGGTGTGTTTAACGAGGGCGACAACAGTGCGAGGGGATGGTTGGAGTCAGGGCCGTTCGCCGGCGGGGCGGTGCCGCCGGTGGTCCAGATTCTGGACGTATCCAACTCGACAAGCGTCCAGACGAATCCGAATCTGAAAGCGATCGTCCTGGACGACCACAGCGCCAGACTGAACGTGACCGGCGGGGATAACGACATCTTTGTCGCCGCAGGCAGAGGTAATGATACGATCAACCTTCGCGATAGCGGTGACGATACGGTCTACGGTGGAGGCGGCAACGACGTCATCCGTGGAGGCCATGGCGACAGCTCGCTATTCGGCGGTGCCGGCAATGACAGCATTTACGGCGGCACCGGCAATGACACGCTGGACGGCGGCGCCGGCAACGACCTCCTGGTATCTGGTGCGCTGGCCGCTGGCGGAGGAGGCGGTGGCGGTAACGCGCGCGTTGCCAGCGCCGACGACAGCACCTTCGGGGATAATGATCGCGGCCGTGACGGTGGTCGTGGAGATGATCGCGGCGGCGGTCGCGGAGATGACCGTGGCGGTGGTCGCGGAGATGGCCATGGCGGCGGTCGCGGAGACGACCATGGTGGCGGTCGTGGAGATGACCATGGCGGTGGTCATGGTCATGGCGGCGGTGGCAATAATGGTGGCAATAGTGGTGGCAATAATGATGTGGAAGGACACAGCACGCTTATAGGCGGCGCTGGGAACGATACACTGGTTGGCGTGCAGGGCGACGTCATGCAAGGCGGTGCGGGCAACGACCACTTCAGGCTGTCCGGTGGTGGAGATGGCAATTCCACGCTGGAAGGCGGAGGTGGCAATGACACCTTCCGGATCGAATCGCATAGCGGCAGCGATACCATCTTCGGCGGCAACGGTAACGACTCCGCCGAGTTCGTTGGTCGTTCGTTCTTCGATGTTGCCAAGATCGACGTCGATGAGAGCACGTCGACCTACACCCTGCACTTCAACGATGAGCAGACTGTTGCGGTCAACGGAGTTGAGGAGCTGCACTTCAGCGATCAGGTCGTCACGCTGCCGAAACTCTCATAGTTCGGACGGAAGGACAGGATTGTTAAGGCTCCGCTTCGGTGGGGCCTTAACTTTTGTGATGCAAAGACATCCCACGGGGCCGCTCGTGCCTTTGTGAAGCCACATCGATAGTGTCATGGTCATAGATCGCTGGAGCGGTATTGTTCTAACTTTTTTCCGATAGCTCCGATCGGACGCCAGGAGCCGATGTTGCCCCGAGGTATCAAGCGCTTGCTCAACGCGGGCTCCGGCCCCGGGTCTGCCCGACGAATCGCTCGAATGATTCAGGAGCGAGGACTGGAAGAATTACGTTTCGATATTGATCCGAGTGTGCAACCCCACGTCGTCGGTTCTATCCTCGAACTTGAAACGGCGTTCGAGCCGCAATCGTTTGATGTGATATGGTCGTCACACGTCCTTGAGCATCTCTATGCTCACGAGATCTTTCCCACGCTGCGCCAGTTCCATCGCGTCCTGCAACCGGACGGCTTTGCCCTGATCATGAGCCCTGACGTCGAAGCGGTGGCTCATTTTATAGTCGAGCAAGGTATTGCGGCGGTCGCCTACAATTCTCCTGCAGGTCCGATCAGGCCGCTCGATATGCTTTACGGCCATTCCCGGGCCATCGAGGAAGGACACCTGCATATGGCCCATCGCACCGGCTTTACCGCAGAGCGACTTGGCAATCTGCTATTGACGGCCGGCTTCCCGACCGTGTCGGTCTCAATGCAGAACTTTGAGGTTTGCGCGCTGGCGTTGATGCCCGAGGCCGATGATGCAGCCATCAAGACAGCTTTATTAGGAAGCGGGTTTAATTTTCAGGAGCTGGCGGCTTAGTCCGGCGCGGAGCGGCCATGCACGGATACTTTTGCATGGTGGTTCAGAAGAACCCGTTGCATTTTCGGCAGTCCAATTTTGAACCCGACCAATCGAAGCATACGATAGCGAATTCCCGGGAAAGGGATGCTGGCCCAGCGCCCCAATACAAAGCGGGACACCCTGGAGCGGGGCGCGGCCCTTTAATGCCGGACTCTGCCGGCCGATGAATGCGGGCAATTGCCGCCTCAGCGCCGCCGCATCTCTTGAAATGTTCGTGTTTTCGTCACTTTCATTATATGTAATGTTATTAATGAGAGGTCATTATCATTCGCTTGATGGCAGGGATGGCCTATCATGAATTGCAACAAACAGAGCGAGACTTCATGATCGCGCCAGCCGTCGCCGAGGATGCCGATATCGATCCGATGCTGCCGTCCGGGCTCGAATGCCTGGTCATTGTCGCTCGGCAGCACGGGCTGGATCTCACCTCGACGCAGCTCATCAAGGATAATCTTCTTACCGAAGGGGAAGTGTCTTCCAGCCAGTTGGTCCGCTGCGCCGAACAGGCCGGCATGCGATCGAAGCACGTCAAACTCGATTGGGACGGGCTTTCCCATCTGAAAAAGGCGCTTCCGGCCATTGTCGGTCTCCGCAATGGAAGCTTCATGGTGTTGCTGGGCGTAACTGGAGACGCCAACAATACGCGCATCGCGCTGAGGGATCCAAACGCCGCGGAAGACGCGCTGCTCGTGATCGACAGGCTTCGCTTCGAAGACATCTGGTCCGGGGATGTCATTCTCGCCAAGCGAAACTACGAAATCTCGGATGAATCGCAGCCGTTCAGTTTCGGTCTCGTGGTCGCATTGATGTTTCGCGAGCGTCGCATTGTTCGGGACGTCGCAATCGCTGCGCTGGTCCTCGGACTTCTGGGCCTCGCGCCTATCATGTTTTGGCGCCTGCTGTCGGACAAGGTGATCTTCTATCACGCGTACAATACCTTCTACGTGCTCTGCGTCGCGATGCTGGTCATCATCGCCTTCGAGGCGACGTTCGCGTTCCTCAGGCAAGTCCTTGTTCATCGCCTGACGACCAGGCTTGACGTCAAGTTGTCCACCTATGTTTTCGAAAAGGTCCTCAATCTTCCCATCGACTATTTCGAGCAGACCGCCGTCGGGCTCGTCGCGCGCGACATCCGCGAGGTGTTCCGCATTCGCTCGTTCCTGATGGGTCAGTTATTCGGAACGGTACTGGATTCAACGACGCTGATCTTCTTCCTGCCGATCATGTTTTTCTTCAGCCCGACAATGACTTTGATAGTCTTGGCGTTCTCGGCGATGATCGTCGGGTGGCTTATTCTGATGCTGCCGACTTACCGCAAGGCGTCGAACGCCGTCCTGGTCGCGGAAGGCGATCAGGGCGCGTTTCTGGTTCAAACGCTCAACGGCATTCGGACAGTGAAATCGCTGGCGCTCGATTCGCGGCAGCGTCATTTCTGGGACGTGCTGGTGGCACGTGTCGCCAAGGCGCGGCTCGCGGAAGGAATGACGGGAAACGCGATCCAGGCGGTGGTGCGCCCGCTGGAGCGGCTGTCGGTGAGCGGTTCTTATGCGATCGGCGTTTATCTCGCGCTTATCAACGATGATCCGGTTTTCATCGGGGCATTGTTCGCCTTCCTGATGCTGTCGCAGCGGGTATCGGCCCCGTTGATGCAGATGGCGCAGTTGATCAATCAATATGACGAAGCGCGTAGTGCGGTCGCAACGGTCCGCAACCTCGTGAACCAGCCCCCCGAGGAGGGACGTTCCGGGCATGGCGTTCGCTCCGCGATCGAGGGGAAAGTGGAGTTTTCCAACGTCACCTTCAGGTATAAAGGCGCTGTCTCGCCGACGCTGAACGGCGTTTCCTTCGAAGTAACCAGGGGAACTACGCTTGGCGTGATGGGTAAGAGCGGCTCCGGCAAGACCACGATCACGCGACTCTTGCAACGATTGCATTCCGATTATGACGGGCTGATCAAGATCGACGGAATCGACGTTCGCGAATACGACGTCGATCATCTGCGCAGGAACGTCGGCATCGTGCTGCAGGAAAACTTTCTCTTTAGCGGGACGATTCGCGAGAATATCTGCGCAGCCGTGCCGGATGCCACCTTTGACGACGTCGTCAAGGCGGCGCGATTGGCGGGCGCGGAAGAATTCATCGACAAGTTGCCGCGGGGTTATGAAACCCGTGTCTATGAGGGATCGCCCAACCTCTCCGGAGGGCAACGCCAGCGGCTTGCGATTGCGCGAGCGCTGATCGTCGATCCGCCGGTTCTCATCCTTGATGAGGCGACGAGCGCGCTCGACGCCGACAGCGAGGCCATCGTGAACGGCAACATCGCGCGGATAGCGAATGGCCGGACGCTGATCATCATCTCCCACCGGCTGTCGTCGCTAACAAAGGCGGATGCCATCCTTGTGCTCAACCGCGGGGTTGTCGACGATCTCGGGCGGCACGCGGAGTTGCTGGAGCGGAACGACATCTACAGTTCGCTTTGGTACCAGCAGAACACGCATCTCGCGCCGACGGTCCGCAGTGACAGGCCTAAACTTCGGAGCCCGACCCTTGTCCCATAGCCAGGTTTCGCTGGCGACCGTTCGCCAATTTCAGTCGGAGACCGATGCAATCCGGGAGGCCGCCGAACCCCTGGTCGCGCGCGCCACCTTGTTCGTGCTTTCCGCGTTCCTGGTTTCGATTATCGTGATCCTGTGCCTGACGCGGGTCGACCGTGTCATCACCAGCCTTAGCGGCAATATCGTGCCGCTCGGTCATGTCAATGTCTTGCAGGCGCTGGATCCCTCGATCATCAAGACGATCGACGTGCGCGAGGGCGAGCAGGTGGAACGGGGGCAGCTGCTCGCTACGCTCGACTCGACCTTCACGTCCGCGGACCTGATGCAGGCGAAGTTGCAGATCGCGAGCCTTGAGACCCAAGTGGCGCGCGATGAGGCCGAGCTGAAGCAGGAGCCGCTCGTATTTGCCGACAAGTCGGATCCCGACTACCAGAAATACGCGGGCCTGCAGAAGGCGCTCTACGGTCAGCGCGTGGCTCAATATAACGCCCAGCTCAACAGCTTCGAATCAAAGATCAGGGAGACCAAGGCGACGATTGAAAAGCTGCGCGACGACGATGCTCGCTATCGGCAGCGCGACGAGATCCTGGCGAAAATCGAAACTATGCGCACCACGCTCGCCGAACGCGGCACCGGATCGCAGCTCAACATGTACATCTCCCAGGACGCCCGGCTGGAATTATTACGGACGCTGGAAAATGCACACAATGGCCTGATTGTGGCGCAGAATTCACTGGGATCGATAACCGCCGATCGCGACGCATTCAAAGAGCAGTGGTTTGCGCAACTGAGTCAGGATCTGGTGACGACGCGCAACAAGCTCGATGAAGCAAGGGCGACCTATGAGAAAGCGCTCAAGCACCAGAATCTCGTGCGCTGGACGGCTGCCGAACCCTCGGTGGTGCTGACGATGGCAAGGCTCTCGGTCGGTTCGGTCCTCAAGCCGGGAGATCCCTTCATCACGCTCATGCCGATCGACATCAAGCTTGAAGCGGAAATCAGGATCGCTTCTCGCGATATTGGGTTCGTTCAGGCTGGCGATCCCTGCACCATGAAGGTCGATGCCTTCAATGCGGCGGAGCATGGTACGGCGAGCGGAAAGGTGCGTTGGATTAGCGAGGGCGCGTTCACCACGGACGATGACGGCAAGCCACTCAACTATACTTATTACAAGGCGCGGTGCTCGGTTGACACCTCCGATTTCAAGGACGTGCCGAGTAATTTTCGTCTGATTCCCGGCATGACCCTTCAGGGGGACGTCAATGTCGGAACCCGCTCGGTCGCGATGTATCTGCTCGGCGGAATGTTGAAGAGCTTCCACGAGGCGATGCGTGAACCATGATGCTTTCATCTAGATCGCTTTTACAGTGGTTGCGCCCGGCTTCTGCATCTTCTCGAGCTGGTGCTTTTGAGTGTGGAATGGCTGCGTATGAGCGTGGCCAGTATCTTGAATCGATCAAGCACTGGAAGCTGGCGTCGGAGACAGGCGAGGCCGAGGCCGCCTACCGGATAGGAATGCTTTATGTAAAAGGCGAAGGGGTCGTCAGGAGCGTACCCGATGCCGCCATCTGGTATGAGCGTGCAGCGCGGCTCGGCAACGTGGAAGCGCAGTTTCAGCTCGGCCTGATCTTTCTACAGGGGGAAAAGCCGCTGCTGGGTCCGCATCGCCACGAAACATGGCGCCAATCCTCGGCCGTACGTCTCGGCGACAAGGCGTCGAATATTCACCAGCTTGTGTTTCCGCATGGAACGAGTGTTGAGCGGAATATTGACGCTGCTTTCCATTGGATATCGGTCGCGGCGGAAAGAGGCAAAGCCGAGGCGCAGACGGTCCTTGGCAACATGTATAGCGAGGGGCTCGGCTGCGAGAAGAATCTCCAGATAGCGTTCGCATGGTATGGAGTTGCGGCCGAGCAGAACTGCGCCGCGGCAGAATTCGCTCTTGGCGATATCTATTTCCAAGGCAAAGGGGTTCCCGTCGATTTCGAACAGGCGGCAGCCTGGTATCGCAACGCGGCCGGGCAGGATCATGTAAGGGCGCAGGTTGCGCTCGCGTTCATGAACCTGAAGGGCACGGGGATGCCGGAGAACCCTGCGGAAGCGGCCCGCCTGTTCCAGGGCGCGGCCATGCACGACGATGTCATCGCGCTCTATAACATCGGCCTGTTGCGCTTGAAGGGCCAGGGTGTTGCGAAGGATATCGACAGGGCCGAAACCGCGCTGCGCAAGGCGGCGCGCAAGGACTACTATCCGGCGGTTCAGGCGTTGGCGGAATTCTATTCGCACGGCGCAGCAGGTTTCGCGCCCGATCTGCGGGAGGCCGCGGTCTGGTATGAGAGGGCCGCCGAACGGGACGACGTGCAGGCGCAGTTCTTCATGGGTCGTTTCTATGCGACCGGGACCGGTGTCGGCCCGAATATCCGTCAGGCCGCAAGATGGTTTGAGCGCGCAGCCCGCAATGGTCACGCGACTGCCGCTTTCAACATCGCCATCTTCTACCTCAACGGCTCCGGCGTCGAACGTAACGTGGAAAGCGCGATTGAATGGTTTGAGCGCGCGTCCGAAGGCGGCATCAACGCCGCGCAGTTGCAGCTCGGAAGACTTTACTCGGCAGGCAATGGGGTTCCGCGCGATCAGAAACGGGCGGAAGAGTGGCTCAGCAAGGCCGCTGTGGGTGGGGACCCGGACGCCAAGACAGCCTATGCGCTTTTCCTGCTCCATCAGGACGGTTCGACCGAGCAGCTTGAGCAGGCATGCGCGCTATTGATCGAGGCGGCTGAGGCAGATCACGCGCCGGCGGCATTCCAACTCGGCGTATTGCATATGGGAAAGTTTGGAGGGGACGCAGACGTCGAAGCCGCTATCACATGGTTCGCGCGTGCCGCCGGCGCGGGGCATGTCGATGCGCAATATGCCCTTGGGCTTCTTCATCTCGATCCAAACGGTATGAGCGATGCGAAGGCTGCGGCGTCGTGGATGACGAAGGCCGCGCATGCAGGTCATGCCGGTGCGCAGTTTCAACTCGCCGTACTGTATTGCACCGGCGCAGGCTTAGCCCAGGATGTTGCGCAAGGGGCGCAGTGGTACGAGGCCGCCGCGCGACAGGGACACAAGGTTGCGCAGTTCAACCTCGCGGTGATGCTTGGAAAAGGGCAAGGCTGCGAGGCCGATCCCGGGAAGGCAGTTGAATGGTTCGAAAGAGCAGCTCAGCAGGATATGGCGGAAGCGCAGTTTGCGCTCGGCGACGCGTTGATGGCGGGAAGCGGCGTTACGAAAGATCAGGACGCGGCGGTGCAGTGGTATCGCCGGGCAGCGAATCAAAACCATGAAGGTGCCCGGCGCCGTCTGGATGCGGCCGGCGTGACAACGGTCGATGGCTGAGCATCGCTCGCGATCAGGTTCGATCTTGAGAATTGAAAGCGGGACCATCCTTTTTCACGCAAGGTCTCGCCGGCGGAATACGAGTGGCCTGCCTTTGGGCCTCGCCCGCGCGTGATGCGGGATCATGAGTCTAACAGGTCAGGGCTGTCAGGAGACCCGGGTACGATGAACAAGATTGCGGAGCGCGATGTCAGGAATGCGAAGAATACGCGACCCGTCGCCAGTCCTATTCCACATGAGGAAAATCTTCAAAGCTCGTTTCTGGATCCCGATCTCAGCGATCTGGAGTCAGGCGCGCGCCTGCGCGGGGCAATACTGGAGCATTCCGGCCGGGAAATTTCTGGCTGGATCGTCGATACGCGCTCGCCCACGGTATCTGTTTCTCTTTCTCTCTTTGTCGGACCCCACGCGATCGAGGAGACGAGAACGGATCGCGCGGCTCCCGCCGGAATCGGCTCGGGAATGGCAATCGGCCGTCCCGGATTTCGTATCGATCTGGCGAACCCTGTCGCGCGTCGACGTCTGGCGCGCGCGCTCAGAAACACATTGGCGGACCCGGACCAGACACAGATCTATCTTCGCGTTCGTCTAGATGATGGAGAGTTTTTCGAGATCCCGCTCTTTGACGCCATCGCGCCCGATGACCTGGTTGTCGCGCTCGGATTTTCGCCCTCCGATTATACCGACCTGCTGATTCCCAATAACAACAGGCCTATCACACCTGATCCGGATCCCGCCGGCAAGCAGGTGCGTCATGTTTGTTTCTATCTCCCGCAGTTCCACTCGTTCGAGGAAAACGACAGATGGTGGGGACCCGGATTCACCGAATGGACCAATATCGCACGTATGCGCCCTCAGTTTCCTGCACATCAATCTCCCTGGCTGCCGGCAGATCTGGGCTTTTATGACGTGAGATTGACGGAGACCCGCCGGCAACAGGCCGAGTTGGCTCGCCGCTACGGCATCCATGGCTTCTGTTACTACGTTTACTGGTTCCAGGGTCGCAGGCTGCTCGAACGGCCATTGCAGCTTCTTCTGGAGGATGGAGAGCCAGACCTGCCGTTCTGCATTTGCTGGGCGAATGAGAACTGGTCGCGCCGCTGGGACGGTTCGGATGCCGAGCTCCTGCTCGGACAGAATCACGCGTTGGAAGATGACGTCCGCTTCATCGACGATATGGCGGAGCTCCTGCTCGATGAACGCTATATCACGGTAGATGGTCGCAAGATCATCCTGATCTATCGGCCCTCGCTGTTGCCGGACAGGCAGAGGCTGTTTGAAACATGGCGCGCAAGAGCGAAGGAACTAGGTATCGGGGAAATTCTGATCTGTAACGCCATGACGTTCGGAGAGTTTGATCCACGCGACGTGAACTGCGATGCGGCAGTTGAGTTTCCTCCGCACACCGTCTCGACGACGGAGCAGCCGCTGTCCGAGCTGGGCGCGCCGGCGAACTTCACCGGAAAAGTTTACGACTATGTTGATGCCGTGCGCTCGTCTCTGGGTAAGACCTACGATTTTCCCTGCTTTCCGGCCGTCATGCCGCGCTGGGATAACACGCCCCGCAAAGGTTCACGCGGACACATCTTCAACAGATCGAGTCCGGAGGCGTTCGAGGTATGGCTGCGGGATGCTGCAGGGAGAGCAAGAAAGGGCCCGTTTGCGGAGCCGATTGTTTTCATCAACTCCTGGAATGAATGGGCCGAGGGAGCTCACCTGGAACCGGACTCGCGGTACGGTCGGGCGTTTCTGGAGGCAGTGAGAAGGGTGGCATCGTCCGAGCCAATCTCGGCTCAGGTCCGTTCGAATCCGGATTTGCTGGACTGCCTGAGTCGGCAAGAGCTCGAGCAAGCGATGAAGGAGGCGAGTACCCACGTTCAATTGCTCGCTAACATTCATCGATCGGAGATGATCTATTCCGGCCTGCAACATATGCGAAGCGGGATTCCGGTTGAGGCCGAGGGCGCGTCGGAAAATCCGGCGGAATCGTTGTTGGTCGTCGAAAACATTAATTCTCAAACGAACGAACGGGTGGTGGTGGACCCGCGATCGGTCGTGCTCGTACGAGGATGGGTTTGTGCGGGCGGTTCCTTTGAGGCAAGCAAACACAGGATTGCCTTCCTCATCCTTCTCTCCACGGCCTCCGAAATGCCGGACCGAGACGGTTATTGTCTGGTCGTGGACTGGCATGAGCGGTTTGACGTCAAGGAATATATGAGAACGAAGAGCAGTGATTGCTATTTTGGTTTCCAGCTCTCCTTTCTCGTCCACGATCTTCCTGAAGGAGAGTACCAGATCGCGGTTCTGGAGGTAGGTGAGGGGAGTCGTGCGCTCATCAGATCGAATCATTCGATCATTGTTCGACGCTGAGCGGGGGGATCCGCATGTTGGCCAGCGTCGTCATCGCTTGCTACAAGCATGAAGCGTATATCGAAGAATGCCTGGAGACTGTCTATCGACAGAACTTCCCCGACGTTGAGCTCATTATCGTCGACGATCACTCGCCTGATAAGAGCTTCGAAATCGCGCAACGGGTTCTCAAAAAAAGATCCTTTGCCAAGCGCTTCGCATCTTGCTCGCTCCTGAAGAATCCTCTCAACCTCGGAGCGCCCGGCACCTGGAACAGGGCGTTGTCTCTCGCGAAGGGAGACATGATCTTCCTCCTGAATTCAGATGATGCATTTTCGAAAGATCGTATCCGGATATTTGCGAGCCAATATGAGAGAGAAAAGCTGTTTTTCGGCTTTTCGGCCGTTGAGCCAATCGATGAACGCGGCAGGCCGATAACAACCTATCAATTTCCGACGAGCCTTCGATACGCCATTGATCGCGGCCGAATAACGGGTTCTCCGTTATCCTGGATATTTTTGGATTCACAGGTCGCTGCCTCAAGCGGCAACTTCGTATTGAGCCGGGAATTGCTAAGGAAAATCGGGTTGCTGTCCGATCTGAAATACTGCCATGACTGGGAGTTTGCGCTACGTGCCGTAACGGTAGTCGAGCCCAAATATGTCGAATCGGATCGCTATATGTATCGGCTCCATTCGACGAATAGTTTTCGAAGCTTGAGCAAGGTGGCCGAACGCGAAACAAGGGCTTGCATGGCGTCGTACTGCACAAACGCGATAGCTCAACGACCGATCAATAGAGCTTGTCTGAGCCCCATAAACTTCGGAGATGCCTTCTACAGTTTTATCAAGCTACATCCGAACTTCAGCTATTGGTTAAAGCAGCTGTATGCTCCTTACCATCCTGACCATCGGACCGTGGACTGGAACGAATGGACGATGCCGCTCAAGTGGCGATGATGATCTCGGGCTGAATGAATCCAAAGCAACATGTTAGAGCGCTTTTCGAGCGAAGTAGATAACGGTTCGCGTGAAGAAAACGCGTCAGACCAAAACCATAAAGCTAGGCATCTAGGTCTGTCCGAAGCGAAAGACTCGAGAGATTTCAACCCAGTTGAAACAGCTTAGCAGAGTTTAGGCTTGCGGCTCGGGACGGCTGTCTTCTTGAGAACTTGACGCAGCGCATCAAGACGGTCTGTCTGGCAAGGCAGCGTCGGCATCAGCCAGCCGCCTTCATCGTTCTCGTTCCAGGCATAGATCAGCACGACGGGGGCCTGCTCACTCAATGGTCGAGCGGTGACCCAACCGAGAGCGCGTTCCAGATGATCGGCGAGCTCTTTCTTCGTCGGCGCTGTGAAGAAGTTCTCTATGCCTTCTCCTGGTTTCTGTTTTTTTTCCCATGGGACAGGATGTTCAATGCGAGGGCGGCGATCCCATCCCGTCATCACGGTCGGCACCACAGGCAGGTGACCATTACTGAGTTCGTTCCAGCCTCGCTCAGCAACTCGCGTAAGCTCGGCAAAAGATCCTCGGCCATTCCCTATCGTGAGCGCGTATGATCCGGTCGCATCCCCGCCGATATGTTTAGCTTCCCGCATCAAGAAATTCTGATCTCCGGCCAGCACGATGTAGGGATTAGCCAACCCCGCCTCGGTTGCGCTACTTCTAAACTTTTCGATTTGCTCTTTCAGACCCGCGACTCCTTTCCAGTTTCGTTCTATGGAGGCCGGCGCGATGAAACCCAGAAAATATAAAGGTCGGTCACCCGAGACTCGCAGGTAATTCCTGTCCGCCATGAGACCGATATGCTCTTGAGGCAAGGTTGTCGGCTTGTTGCGTGACCCCCACCGGTCAAGTTCGGTAAATAGACAATATCTGAGGCTGTCACTCGCCGCGCTAGCTCTGAACTGATAGAGCGCCTTCGACATCGGATGGTTTGATCCGTAGGCAACGAAGGCCCAATAATCGAGGCCGGCGAAGACGGCTTGACTTATCTCCTTGTCCATTTCCTCTGGCGTGATGGGAGGGAAAGAAAAAGGCTTCGGATCGTGGGCGGAGCTTTTGGCGAAAAATGGCGCTCGCCAACGATATTTCTCGGGCGATAGCGAGTTCTCGACTGCTTCAGTCGGCGCCGAGCCCGGCGAATACCAGGCATCCCAGCGGATTGCTCCCACCAAGGGTCGGGGTTTTATCGCCGTTGCGGCGAAACTCCCGCGCCGGAAGATCGGCGTGATAGGCGGAACCAAGCTTGCCGCCAGCGAAGCGACAATCGTGCGTCGGGTCAACATGCGCGAACGCCTTCCGTCTGTAGTGAGTGTCAGGCTCGTTCATTCAACCATAACACTGAACAGCGGTATTCGTTAACTGATCTGTTGATTTTCCTCGAAAAGACCTTACAAAAATCTAGAATAGGCTTCACACGTGAATTGAACACTGCTCTGATCTGTTAAGATCATGCCGCAATCCGGCAAATCAAAGTCGGCTTCGCCGGAATTGGGAGCCGGTGTCAGGGTTTTTGAACAAGCCTGGAGCGCGACAGGGTGGGAATGGAAACTGCGACACTGACAAAATTCGGCTTGGACCTGGACGTCGATGCGCTCACGGCCAACGAGATCGAACCAAGATTGAAAGAGTTCTTTTCCGGCCGGATTGCCAATCCGAATCCGGAAGAACTGATGCAGTCGGTCAAGGAGCTGGAAGAGCAGTTTGGCGGGTACAGCGAGTATCAGTTCGCGAGAGCTGCGGTGCTGATGCAGGCGTGCGATTTTGCGCGAGCACGAGAGATTCTGACGCGTCTCGCGAGAGAACTGCCGTCCGATTCCCGTATTCTGCATCGACTTGCCGTAACCCATTTGAACATGGGTTCGGCCCAAGCGGCGCAAGATACCTATCTTGCCGCCTTGGCGGCTGCTCCCTCGAGCGAGAATCTCCGCCGGGAATTCGCTGGCCTTCTCCGAGTCATGGAGGCCAAGAAGCTCTATGCCGGCGTGAGCCGCAAGAAGCACAGATTATCTGTTGTTTGTGCGATCAAGAACGAAGCGGACGATCTGCTTGAGTGGCTGCATCTCCACAAGCTGGTCGGTGTTGATCATTTCTATTTGTACGACAACGAAAGTACCGACGAAACGCGAGCGATAATTGAATCCTTTCCTTGGCCGGACATGATCACCTACCACCATGTGAAAGGTGAGTTTGGACAAATACGCGCCTTTCATCACGCAATCGACAGCTATCGGAATAGCTCCGAATGGTGCGCGTTTATCGATGCCGACGAGTTTCTTTATCCCGTCGAGGGTAACAGCATCAGGGATGTTCTGGACGATATTCCCTCGGCGCCGGCTGTCGCGGTTCAATGGCTGAATTTCGGTTCCAATGGTCACGAGGCAAAACCACAAGGCCTCTGCATTGAGTCGTTTACGCGACGGGCTCCTGATGATTTTCCGGATCATTATGTGATGAAGTCGATCGTGCGCCCCGATGCGATCGTGGCCTATCTTCACCCCCATCAGTCGCTGGTATTGGGATGTTACGTCCAGGAGGACGGCGCCCCCGTTTTCCCGATCGGCGGTCGGTGCTCGGTTCCGAAGCGCAAGAAGCTGGCCATCAATCATTACTATACGAAATCTCGACAGCAGCTTTTGAAGAAGCGGGAGCGGGGGAGGCCTTTGGCGGAAGGTGACCCCGAGCGCATACGGGCGATGGAGTTCTTCACGCTTCGCGACCGCAATGACGTCGAGGATCTGACGATCCTGAAATTCCTGCCTGAGCTCAAGAAACTGGCCCATCGCTGAAAGTTACGATGCCGATACAACGCACGGTGCGCGCTGTATGCGAATTCAGCTCTGGTCCGAATTCGCCGGTTGCGGCGCGGGCACCGAGGCTGTTTAGCTATAGCGTTTTCGAGCGGAGTGAATTCCGGTTCGCGTGAAGAAAACGCGTCAACGAAAAGCTATTGATTCCATCAGAGCCGGAATAGCTGTTAGGCCGGCTCGGCATGAAATGATTGGAGGAGGGCCTCTGCAATTCTTTTTTCCGGAAGAGGGCGGAAGAACGAGATATCGCCGGCAGTTGCAATCTCGCGTGCGATCTCCCTGACGCAATGATACTTTGGACGTGAAGTGAAATCGTGAATGCCGATAATCGCATTCGGACTACAGTGCAATACGATCTGCGCGAAGCACGCGACCCTGAAACGACCGTCGACGAAATAGAGATCCGCAGCCGCGCTATGCGGCATTTTCCAGATGGCCGAGTGATAGTCCGGCCAGCGCGATTTCGTGGAGGCGTCAGTCGGAAATCCCCATTCCCCAGTCGGACCGATATCGACAAAAATCAGCTCTGGCTTTGTTTGACTCGAGGCGCATGCGGTCCTGACCTGATCGAGCCATTCCCGGGAAGAATCAACAGAAAGTATCGAACTCTGAACGTGCCTTGATGCGACGGCAGTGCTTCCGCCGGTTCCAAATTCCACGTAGATGCGGCTGTTTCTGACGAACGACAGAAATAAAGCCGCCTCATCTGAGAGCCTGTTTGAAAATTGGGCTAGGCGGGGATTCCGGTATCGCAGCGAATATGATTCACACTTGGGATGTGGACACGCAAGCAGCGAAGCCGGA